>JBBRXC010000111.1:0-5024 GCA_038248745.1 Peptostreptococcales bacterium
GACGAAGGGACGAAGAGAAGGAGGGACGAAGGGACGAAGGGACTAAGAGAGATGGAGGGACGAAGGGAAGGAGGGACGAAGGGATGAAGGGACGAAGGGAAGGAGGGACGAAGGGATGAAGGGACGAAGGGATGAAGGGACGAAGGGAAGGAGGGGCGAAGGGATGAAGGGACGAAGGGACGAAGGGACGAAGGGACGAAGGGACGAAGAGAAACAAACAGACCTGCATGGAGGAATGAGGATTTATTTGTAAATGATATAAGTATATGGCTGATTCTGAATTCTTTCCTGATTACAACAACCTGCTTCAGGTATTAAGCAATGTCAGGCCTGATCGAATTCCATTATACGAACATCATATTGATGCTCCATTTATATCCAAAGTCCTGGGAGAGAACCTCGATCCTTCAGGACTTAAGCCAGCAGAGCTTCCGGATTATTACAGAAAGGTCATTGGTTTCTGGAAGAATATGACCTACGATGGATTTGATTTCGAAGCAGCAATATGTGATATTCTGCCCGGACATGGAGCAATAATGGGTGGCATGCCGGGTCCGATTCAGACGCGTGATGACTTTGAAAAATATCCATGGAAGGAAATACCAATTATTTTTAAAGAAAAGTATGCTCCTCATTTTGAAGCTATAAGAGCAACGTTACCTGCAGGTATGAAAGCATATGGCGGGTGTGGTTACGGAATTTTTGAGGCCAGCCAGGATCTTGTGGGTTTCGAACCCCTTTGTGTCATGCAGTGCCTTGATCCCGACCTTTTCAGAGATATTTTTATAAGAATTGGAGACTTATGGATAGAATTATGGGGCTGGGTGATAGATAATTATCATGATTTATTCGTGTTCTACAGAATGGGAGATGATCTTGGTCATAAAACATCTACCATGCTCGAGCCTGGAATCATAAAAAAGCACATTTTTCCACAATACAGACGAGTAATAGATCTTGTGCATTCTTCAGGAAAAAAATTCCTCCTGCATAGCTGCGGCAATATTTTTCCATTAATGGATGATATCATCTCTCTGGGCATTGATGCCAAACATTCCAATGAAGATCAGATAGCGCCTTTTGATGAGTGGATTGAAAAATATTCAGACAAGATCGGGCTTTTTGGCGGCTTTGACCTGAACCTCATAATTTTGAACAGCCCGGATGCAGTTTTTAACACAGTGCTGAACCAGGGAACATTTTACAGATCCATGGCAAAAGGATACGGATTAGGATCCGGTAATTCTATTCCGGGCTATATACCGGTTGATGGGTTTATGGCAATGATAGAAGCAACAAAAGAGATCAGGAAGAGAGAACTTTAGTCTGGCTTTCACACTCTTAAAAAAATCTTCTTCTTATACAGTATATAAAGGAAGGTCCAAGCCACTGCAGTAATTCCGATACCATTAGTAACCCAGTAGGAGTGCAGAAAACCAGACTATGCGCCAGCTGAGATTAGTATTCATATAAATCAATGCGGCAAACATCCAGGCGAGACCTATACGCCCGAGGAAAGAGGAGATAAATCCGATTAGGCTTTAGTGAGACTTATGAGATTTATCATACTCGGAAATATTGGCAATATCAAACAGTTCTGAAACTTTTACCTCTTTCCCATCAATTTCAGCCATTGTTCAAAATGTTGCATTGATTCCTGAACTGTATAAAATGGCCCCATTTCCGCCTGCTTTATAGCAGTCTGGATTTCCTCCAGGAAACCACTTGACCAGGTATCGCCCAATTTCTCTCCTTCGACTTTCTAACAGCCTTGACTGTTACTGCTTTCGCTGTATTCATCCTCTTTATTGTAAGGCGTTTTTATTTGTCAAACAGTTGTTCAATCTTTCTTTTAATTCGTTCTTTAGGTTTAATTCCTCGCAGCTTGCTGCGCATTAGTTTTTGCGGGCTGACTTTTTTGATACCCCGTCAGCTTGCTGCGGGGTCATTCATTTTCGATTTCAACAGATTTGTTAATTGCACCTAATTTTCTTTTTATTAAACTTTTGGGAATTGTCACAATTTTATGCAATCGAATAACAGAATCTACAGTCAATCCTGTTCCTAAAGAATTTGCACTTTGTTTATTTATTATCAAATCACTATCAATTAAATCGTTAGGTATTTTGCTTGTAATAAATGCAATAATTACATGATTAAATTTTCCAATTTCCGATGTCAGGCAGAGTGCAGGTCGAACCTTTGAAATTGAAAAGTCATCAAATGGAAATGGAACAAGTATAATGTTGTTCTTAATCATTAAATGGTTCTCCGTCAGTTAATGAATAAATATTTTCATGTGAGTCTTTTAGAAAATCAAATGCTGGATTCGTTGAGATTGAGTTCATCCATAACTTTTCTTCGTCCAAATCTTCATTTTTTTCGTCAACAAGAATTATTGAATATTCTGGACTATACTGTACAATTTATTCTGGAGTAATGTGTACAATTTATTCTGGAGCAAAGTGTACAACTTTTTAAGAGGTCTTTTAAATAAAAAGATTTTTTTGCCAGGGTGCGCAGCGCTAACTACGAGGACATTCTGGCATATAGTGTACAACTGATTCTGGAGTAAAGTGTACAACCGAAATAAATAAAGGGATTGATTTGTGACTTTTGTGCCTTCTAAAAATATTAAGGCACTATGGCAAACAAATCAATCAGTATGATACAAGTTAGACGCATTATTCAATTAAAAGCCGAAGGGTTAAGCAAGCTCAAAATATCCGGGTCACTTCATACTCACCGGTCAACCCTTGATACTTACCTTTCCAAATTTGAGGCATCGGGGAAAAGCTATTCCGAACTCTTGCAATACAGCGATGAGCAACTAACGGCTTTAGTTTATAACGATCCGGTAGGCCCTAAGGCCGACAGTCGCATTGACGACCTTAAGAAACACATGGATTACTTTAAGTCCGAACTTTCACGTGTGGGCGTCACCCGCAGGACACTCTGGGAAGAATATCAGGCAGCGAATCCGGAGACCTACCGTTACGCCCAGTTTTGCGTACATTTTGCCCGATACATCAAAACTACCAAAGCCACCATGCATCTTTCCCATCGTCCAGGGGAATACCTTCAGGTTGATTTTGCAGGAAAGAAATTACATTATATCGATGTGCATACCGGTGAAATCATACCATGCCCCGTATTGGTCTGCACCCTGCCGTATAGCGGTTATACCTATGTGGAAGCCCTTTCCTCGGCCAAACAGGAACCATTGTTTTGTTCTATGAGCCTGAGTCAGGAATACTTTGGTGGTGTTACCAGGAATACTTTAAGCGATAACATGAAACAAGTTGTCGAAAAAAATCATCGGTACGAATACTCATTCCAGGAACTGGCCGATCAATGGGCGGTACATTATAATACCAATCTGGAAGCAACCAGACCACGTAAGCCCAAGGACAAACCCACGGTGGAGAATAATGTTTACCAGTCTTATCTGCGTATCTATGCCAAGCTACGTAATGAAGAGTTCTACAGTCTTTTTGATTTAAACAAAAGGATACGGGAGCTATTATTAGAATACAACCAAGCTCCATTCCAAAAACTGCCCGGCAGCCGACAGGAATGCTTTTTACAGGATGAACTTCCGCTATTAAAACCACTCCCGCAGGAGCCCTTTGTCATTAAGCATACCACCAAGGCAAAAGTGCAGATGAACTATCATGTGATTTTAGGTGAAGACAAACATTTATACAGTGTCCCTCACCAGTACATCGGACAAACCACCAAAATCATCTACGATGCGCATAACGTGGAAATCTATATTGGCTTTAAAAGAATAGCCATCCATAAACGCGATTACCGCAAACATGCCTACACAACACTTCCCGAACATATGCCTGAACGACATCTTAAATACAACGAGACTCTGGGATGGGATGCTGACTACTTTTTATCTGTTGCGTCTAAAATTGGGGAAAGTGCCGTTGAAGTTTTTAAGAGAATACTTGCTTCAAAAGATTTTATCGAACAAACCTACAATGCTTGCCTTGGCTTAAAAAGACTCTCGGAGGTTTACGGATCTTTCCGCTTTGAAGCAGCTAGCCTGAGGGCGTTAAACGGAAGCAGGATAACATATGGGATGATCAAAAACATATTGGAAAACAATCTGGATAAACTAGCGGTCAACCAACTAAATCTGTTCTCGATCCCAAATCATGAAAATATCCGTGGACCTCAGAACTACAATTAAATTTTAAACATAACCAATCATTTAAACCAAACATCATGAATACACAAATCACACTTGATCATCTATCAGAATTAAAGCTCGAGGGGATGGCCCGTGCTTACCAGGCAGTACTATCGATGCCCGTGCAAGACCAGCCTTCTCTAAATCAATTTATGGCCCGGTTGGCAGAGTCAGAGATCCAGCACCGAACGCAAAAGAAAACTGAAATGTTCCTGCTTCAAAGTAAGCTGCGTTATAATGCAGTTTTGGAACAGGTTTATTGTAATACAAATCGAAATTTATCCCGTGAAAATTTATTGGCCATTGCCGATTGTAGTTTTATTGAGCGATCAGAAAATCTGCTAATCACTGGTGCTACCGGGTGCGGAAAAAGCTTCCTGGCCTGCGCCATTGGAAGACAGGCATGCACTTTTGGATACCGCACACTATACTTTGGGATAAACCGTTTTCTGGAGAAAATCTCAAGTTCCAAGCTGGATGGTTCATTTATAAAACTACTAAACCAAATTGAAAAGACCCACTTGCTTATTTTAGATGACTTCGGTTTACACCCGCTCGATACAATGACCAGGCTCGCGTTACTTCAAATCTTGGAAGACAGGTATGGTAAAAAGTCCGTTATTATAACTTCTCAGCTTCCAATTGCAAAATGGTATGAATATATTGGTGAGTCTACTATTGCCGATGCAATAATGGACAGATTGGCAGTAAATGCTCATCGAATAGATTTAAAAGGAGAATCGCTTAGAAAGAAAAAATGAGTTATATTTATGTTACAAATTAATCCCTTTTTGGATTGTACACTTTACTCCATAATCAC
>JBBRXC010000112.1:0-4957 GCA_038248745.1 Peptostreptococcales bacterium
AGAATATCATCACAGCGGAAGCATGGGGAGAATAATATATATTTATTATGGCTCTTTTGAAAAATTGTATGGCTACTTATCTTCAGAAAAAATGAAACAAAAATTGAAGGATACTTTGTTGCACGAATTTACTCATCATTTGGAATCCTTAGCCGGAGAAAAAGGTTTAGAGAAAAAAGATGCAGAACAGCTTAGAAAGTATCAAGACCGTTATTAATATCCTTATCAGTCTTTGAAATATTGCCACTCTGAGTAAAAATCAGGCGGGTTTTTGCTTGACTTTTAAAAAGAGGAGTGGTAATATTATTCATGTAGCGCTTTAGCACGGTATAACTTCACACAAGAAAAGAGAAAGAGGATAGTATGGAATATAAACTGGCAAATTTAAAACCAGATGAAATAGCAACCCTGAAAATCAGAGGAATCTATGAACAGGCTGGTTATAAAAAATACAGAATGAGTAGATTTGAAGAGTACAGTCTCTATGCAGAAAACAAGGAGTTTCTTGGTGGAGAAAAAGTCATTACGTTTACTGATTTAGATGGGAGACTCCTTGCGCTAAAACCTGATGTAACACTAAGCATAATAAATAACAGCCGAGCCACTAGAGAAAAGCCGGAAAAATTGTATTACATAGAAAATGTATATCGCGAATGTAAAGAAAGCCATACCTATAAAGAAATAAGCCAAATGGGTTTAGAGTTTATTGGAAATATTGATGAGAATGGCATTGTCGAAGTAATTGACCTTGCTGCACAGACATTAAAAAGAATTAGCCCTAAATATATCCTTGAATTATCTCATATGGACTTCGTTTTGGAAATGCTGAATGAATATAAAATGGTGGACATCGATAAGGGTAAAATGATTAAGCAGATTAGAAATAGAAATATCGATGGCATTATAGAGACAGGAAGGCGATCAAGACTTTCAGAAGAGCAAATAGAAAAAATATGCCTTATTCCTGCCTTGCAAGGTAATGTGAGCCAGGTAATCAATAAGGCAAGAAAAATTGTGCTGAACGATAAAATGGACAATGCCCTCGACACGTTGGAAAATATCTATAAAGCCCTAAAAATCAAAGACGCTGGAGCAAAAGTAAAGCTGGATCTTTCAACAATAAATGATATTGACTATTATAATGGTGTTATTTTTAAAGGCTATATTGAAGGCATAGGAAGAAGTGTTTTGGCGGGCGGACAGTATGACAGAGCCATGCTTCTTTTCAATAAGGATGTTGATGCCATTGGTTTCGCTTTATATTTAAATGAAATCAGCAGGTTGGATTTAGAAGAAACAGTTGAAACAGATGAGCATAAGGGTTCTGATGACGAAATGCTTAATATTGCCTTGCCAAAGGGAAGGCTGGGAAACCGGGTTTACGAGTTGTTGGCCAACATCGGATATGAATGCAAGGATTTTTATGAAGAAAACAGGAAACTTGTTTATGAAAATTTAGAAAAAAAGATCAGATTTTTGCTTGTTAAACCCAGTGATGTTGCAATTTATGTGGAACATCATGCGGCCGATGTTGGAATTGTTGGAAAGGATATACTCCTCGAGACTTCACCTGACGTCTATGAGTTGCTTGATTTAAAAATTGGAAAATGCCGAATGGCAGTTGCGGCCAGGAATGGTTATGTGGATGATCTGGACAGAACCTTAAGAGTTGCAACAAAATTTGTGAATGTGACTAAAAAGTATTACGCTGAAATGAATCGTGACATCGATATCATCAAGTTGAATGGAAGCATTGAACTAGCACCTATTTTAGGGCTATCAGATGTCATTGTCGATCTTGTAGAATCGGGGAACACAATCAAAGAAAACGATCTTCAGATTTTGGAAGAATTTAAACAAATTAGTGCAAGGTTTATTGCCAACAAATCAAGTTATAAATTCAAGAACGAAATAATCGAAGACATTATTAATAAACTTGGAGAACAGATGAGAGAAAAGGAAGATATATTGAATGAGCAGATTTTTAAAAAAGGGCCTTCAGGGAATTGAACCTTATGTACCCGGAGAGCAACCCAAAAACGCGAAACTTATAAAATTAAATACAAACGAGAGCCCATATCCACCAAGCCCTAAGGTTATGGAAGCCATATGCAGGGAAGAATTGGAAAATCTCAAATTGTATTCGGACCCTGAAGCAAAAGTGCTTATAGAAGCGGCCGCAGAATATTACCATGTGGACACGAATCAGATCATGGCAGGAAACGGATCGGATGAACTCTTGGCTTTTTCCTTTATGGCATATGGGGAAAAGATTTATTTCCCTACAATCAGCTATGGGTTCTATAAAATTTACGGGCGGATATTTAGTGAAAATGCAACAAGGATTCCTTTAGATGAGAAGTTGAGAATAAATGTAAAAGATTATTATAACTTGGATGGCACTATCATTATTGCCAATCCAAACGCACCTACAGGAATCGCACTTACGAAGGATGAAATTGAGGGAATTGTTATCAAGAACAGGAATAACCTTGTTATCATTGATGAAGCCTATGTGGATTTTGGCGCTGAAAGCGTGGTTTCTCTTATAGGACAATATGACAATTTGCTGGTAATTCAAACGCTATCAAAATCTAGGAGTCTGGCGGGAGCTAGAATAGGTGTAGCAATAGGAAACAAAGAGATCGTTGATGACTTGAAAAGGATAAAATATAGCTTTAATCCTTATAATTTGAACAGGTTATCGATATTGGCAGGTGCAGCAGCGTTTAAAGATAAAAATTATTTCCAAGAATGCTGTGGAAAGATTATAAGCACAAGAGAAAGATTTGTGAAAGATTTAGAATCCTCGGGGTTTGAGGTTTTACCTTCAAAGGCGAATTTCGTTTTTGCCAAACCTCCAGGAATCAGTGGAGAGGAATGCTTTCAAAAACTGAGGGAGAACAACATACTGGTCAGGCATTTCAATGAACTGCTGATGAAGGATTATGTAAGGATAACCATTGGCACTGAAGAGGAAATGAATGCAATCAGAAAGCAGCTGCCAGGATTAAAGAATGGGACGAAGTCGGATAAGGTTAGAGAATTTTAAACAGTTGCAGATTAAGGAGAGAGGTAAGAGATGAGAACGAGCGAAGTCAACAGAAAAACAAATGAAACGGATATTAAACTAAAGTTGAATATTGATGGCACTGGAAAATACAAAAATGATACAGGTTGTGGGTTTCTCAATCACATGCTTGATCTCTTTGCAAAACATGGCAGATTTGATTTGGAAATTGTTTGTAATGGAGACACGGACGTTGACGATCACCACACGGTAGAAGATGTAGGGATTGTTTTAGGCGAAGCCTTTGTAAAAGCGCTTAGTGATAAAAAAGGTATTACCAGATACGGTAGTTTGACCTTACCAATGGACGAGGCATTGATTCTTTGTTCTTTAGACATAAGCGGCCGCAACTTTCTTGGTTATGATGTAAAGATTCCGACAGAAAAAGTAGGAACCTTTGACACGGAACTGGCCAAGGAATTTATGCTAGCATTATCAAGAAGCATGGGACTGACATTACATATTAAAATGCTGGCAGGTGAAAATAGTCATCATATTATCGAAGCCATCTTCAAGGGTCTTGGCAGGACTTTAAGAACAGCGGTTTCCATTGAAGAAGATTATAAAGATGAGATCCCTTCAACCAAGGGTGTGCTTTAGGGTACTAAGCAGTTTCAGAAAACGATTATTAGAAAAGGAAAGGGGCAAGATATGATTGCAATCATTGATTACGGCGTTGGAAATCTTTATTCGCTGAGCAGTTCCTTAAAACATTTAAATATAGAGGCGATGATCACACGTGAGCCGGAAGAAATTATACGTGCGGATAAAATCATCCTGCCAGGTGTCGGGGCATTTGAGGATGCCATGTCAAAACTCAAAGAGACAGGTCTTGTGAACCTAATTATAGAACAGACGGCAATGGGAAAACCGCTTTTGGGTATATGCCTTGGCATGCAGCTTCTTTTCGAGGAGAGCCATGAATATGGCCGCCACAAGGGGCTTGGCCTGATCAAGGGAACAATCGCCTCCATCCAGGAAGATTTAAATGAAAAGAATGGCAACCAGTTGAAGTTGAAAGTACCGCATATTGGATGGAACAAACTAATGATCAAACAAGGGGCAGAAAAAGACCCTATCTTTAAATATTTTAATAATGGCGGGCATGTTTATTACGTCCATAGCTATTATGGCCGTGATTGCGTTGAAAACACAATTGCATCGTCAAATTACGATTTGGACATTCCGGGAATTGTACGAAATGGTAGTGTCTATGGCATGCAGTTTCATCCTGAAAAAAGTGGCGAAGTCGGTTTGGGCTTATTGAAAGCATTTGCAAGCCCATTATAAGCCCATTATAAGCATCCGACATTGGGCTTTGGGTTTGAAAAAAGGTTGAAATTTCAACGATTTAAAAAATGGTTATCCACAGGCCACTTGTGGATAACCATAGAACTAAGACGTTTATCCACAGTAGACCTGTGGATAACAGGAAATTAAAATGAGTGTTTGCAAGGGCTCCCAAAAAAGAAAGCCCAATGTCGGATGCTTATAATGGGCTTGAGAAGGAGAATAAATGGAAATTTTTCCAGCGATAGATTTAAAGGATGGTCAGGCAGTTCGTCTTTTTCAGGGAGACTATGACCAGATGACTGTGTATAGCAACAGCCCCGTTGAAGTAGCGCGAAGCTTTAAGGAAAAGGGTGCGACCAATCTTCACATTGTAGATTTGGATGGGGCGAAAGATGGAAAGCTTGTAAACTTCGAGACCATAAAAGCCATCGTCAAGGACATTAACATGTTTGTGCAGGTGGGCGGGGGAATCAGAGATGAGAAGAGAATTCAGCAATATCTTGAGATTGGTGTAGGCAGGGTCATCCTTGGAACAATAGCAACCCAGGATTTTGATTTTGTTGTGAAGATGGTTGAAAAATATGGGGAACAAAT
>JBBRXC010000113.1:0-4896 GCA_038248745.1 Peptostreptococcales bacterium
GTTTTTTTGTGAAATATTCTCAAATTATACTTTTTAGCCATTTTGCCCTATAAGTATAAATGGGAGATAACGGATCGTCATAATTCACAGGTTATCCGCTTAAAAACGCTTTTCCTAACTCATAACTCTCTGACTTCCGTTTTTCATAAATTCCGCTTTTCCCATGACCACAAACCGTTTCATTATGCCAGTATCTTTAAAATCAGCTTCTTTTTCTCTGGTTTCTCCTCAGAAATTATAAAGGCCTTCTCAGCTTCTTTGGCGCCTTTTACAATTTTATCTCTGTCCATCCCATAGACCGAAGCAAGAGCATCTCCTTTGATGACCTTGTCGCCAACTTTTTTGTTGATATAGATGCCAGCCGACAAATCGATTTGATCTTCCTTGGTGGCTCTTCCAGCACCAGAATGCTGAGAAGCTAGTCCAATGGATCTGGCACCAATCGACCACACAAATCCATCCTCGGTCGCCAGCACATCCACTTTTTCTTTGTATTGTGGGAATAAGGAATAGTCCTCTACAACTTTAGAGTTTCCGCCTTGTCCCTCTATAAATAATTTCAGTTTTTCCAGGGCTTTTCCATTGGCCATCGCCTCTTTTGCCATGTGATGCCCTTCTTCCATAGAAGTGGCTTTTCCACCAGCAAAAATCATAATACCTGCTAGGGTCAAGGATAATTCTGTAATATCTTCAGGCCCTCTACCTTTTAAGGTTTCAATGGCCTCGATCACTTCATTACTGTTTCCTACTGCCTTTCCTAAAGGCTGGCTCATGTCCGTAATGACAGCAATAGTTTTCTTGCCGTCTGAGGTCCCAATATCAACCATCAGCTGGCCCAGTCTGGTGGCATCTTCTATATTTTCCATAAAGGCGCCATTGCCACACTTCACATCTAAGACGATGGCATCGCTTCCCGAAGCCAGTTTTTTGCTCATAATGCTAGAGGTGATCAAGCTAAGATTATCAACCGTTGCCGTCACATCTCGCAGGGCATATATTTTTTTATCGGCTGGAGCGATATGCGCCGTCTGCCCAATGACAGAAAGTCCCACCCTATTGACAAGTTCAATAAATGCGGTGGCTTCCATGGAAGTTTTAAATCCTGGAATAGATTCCATCTTATCCACCGTTCCCCCAGTAAAGCCAAGTCCTCTGCCACTCATTTTGGCAACCTTTATGCCGCAAGCTGCTGCAAGGGGTCCAACTACAAGCGTTGTTTTGTCTCCGACGCCACCCGTGCTGTGTTTATCCACTTTAATTCCTTTGATCGAAGAAAGATCAATCACGTCGCCGGAATTTTTCATTGCCTTTGTCAGCTGATAGGTTTCTTCCTTGTCCATGCCTTTAAAATAGATGGCCATCAAAAGTGCAGAGGCCTGATAATCAGGTATGCTCCCATTTGTATACCCCTCAATAAAAAAAACAATTTCTTTTTCAGAAAGCTTACCACCATCTCTTTTTTTTAGTATGATATCAACCATATTCATTGCTGTTTCCTCCAGCCTACTCTATAACATTGCTTAAAAAGCTTTTACCAATTTTAAGGCTTCCAATTGATAGTATGTCAGAAATTGTTGCACCTATATTGGCAAATGTTTTGCCTGTGCCAATGTTCATTCCCGCCTTGATTTCCTGCCCATAGACAACCACAGGCACGTACTCTCTCGTATGATCCCAGCCACTGTGAATCGGATCATTTCCGTGATCCGCACAAAGCATTAAAATATCATCTTGCTTCATGGCAGAAATAATTTCTGGGAGTCTCAAATCAAATTCTTCTATGGCCATTCCATATCCAACAGGGTCTCTTCTATGCCCGAATTTACTGTCAAAATCCACCAGATTCGTAAATATTAAACCGTCAAAATCCTCTGCCATCGCTGCGATGGTTTTATCCACACCGTCCATATTACTCTCCGTATGAACAGCGGTTGTAATTCCTTTGCCATTGAAAATATCGCTTATTTTGCCGACAGCATACACGGTATATCCGGCTTTAACGATTTTATCTAAAACAGTTTCATCACTAGGTGATACGGCGTAATCTTTTCTGTCTGAGGTCCTCTCTCTTTTGCCGTTCACTAAGTCATAAGGTCTTGCAATAACCCTTCCGCAGGCGTATTCACCGACAAGCATTCCTCGTGCGATTTCGCAGTAATGGTAAAGTTTTTCAAGAGGAACAACATCAATGTTCGCAGCAATTTGGAAGACACTATCGGCTGAAGTATACACGATGGGCTTCCCCGTTTTTTCATGCTCTGGCCCTAATTCTTCTATGATTTCTGTCCCAGAAGCGGCATAGTTTCCTAGTGTTTCAATGCCAATCGCTTCTTCATATCGTTCCATAAAAATAGTTGGAAATCCGTCAGGATAAGTTTTAAAAGGGGTTTCTGTTAAAACGCCGGTCATTTCCCAATGTCCTGTTATTGTATCTTTTCCCCTTGACATTTCTTCTAGTCTTCCGAAAGAACCTTGTGGGTTTTCTATAGCAAGCCTGCCATTCGCTGCGAAATCTATATTACAAAATCCCAATTTTTGAAGATTTGGTATTTTAAAATCCGGCAGTTGATCTACAATATGTCCAAAGGTGTCCGCTCCTGTATCTCCATATTTTTCTGCATCTTTAAGCGCTCCGATGCCCAAGCTGTCTAATACTATTAAGATAACTCTTTTCATCGTCATTCCCTCCTAATCCCAGATAAGCAATGGCTCACATTTAAGCCTGTCGAGTGAAACAAGCCGGTATTCCACGCCGTTTAAAACGGCTTCTAATCCATTTGAATATGCTTCTTTTCCATGCAAATGACCGTATACCACTTTTTTTACCCCATATTCAGTAAATAAATCAGTAAATCCAGATCCTTGCAGTTTATCGTTGGTCGGCGGAAAGTGAAGCGCTCCTATAATATTGTTATGACCTGCTTTTATTGCCTCATCCAATGAAAAACGCAGTCTCATCAATTCTCTTTTATAAATTTTCTCATCATGCGCTGTAAAATCGTTATCCCCCGGGCAAATCCATCCCCTGGTGCCGCAAAGAGCAATATCTCCCGCTAGGAAATAATTGTTTTGAATAAAAAATATATTTTCATACAACTTATTTAATTTATTGATGGACGTCCACCAAAGATCATGATTCCCTTTTATCAATACTTTCTTACCCGGTAATGCATCCAACCAATCAAGATCGGCCAGTGTTTCTTCTATTCTAATCCCCCAGGAAAGATCCCCGGTGAGAAGTACTGTATCTTCTTCAGTTACCTTTTGTATCCAGTTTTCTTTTGTCCTTTCAGCATGATTGACCCATTCTGGCCCAAACATATCCATGGGTTTTTCAACCTCTACCGAAAAAGACAGATGTAAGTCGCTAATTGCGTAGATACTCATATTATTTACTCTTCCTCTATCCCAATTAAAAGTGGATCTACTTCAATGTCCTGCGGTGCAATATCCAGCACGATTGTACTTTCTTCCTCTGCGATGCTAGCCACATTTCTTAGTTTCCTTTGAATGCTTCTTGTTCTGACACCTATCAGCTTATCCAGTTCCACATTGGCCTGATTGATTCTTTGCTGCGTCATGGCAAGCACATCACCAAATTTGTCAAATTCTGTTTTCACAGCGCCAAGAATGACCCACACCTGACTGGAATGTTTTTGTATGGCTAAGGTTTTAAATCCCATTTGCAGGCTGTTTAAAAGGGCCGCCATTGTTGTAGGACCTGCGATGCTGATTTTATATTCCCGTTGAAGGGTTTCCACCATTCCTCTTCTTACCGCTTCTGCATAAAGTCCTTCAAAAGGAAGAAACATAATGCCGAAATCTGTGGTATAAGGTGGATCAATGTATTTGTCGTGAATGTCTTTTGCTGCTTTTTTTAATGCTTTTTCAAGGGCTTTGGTGGCTTCTTCGATTTCCACCGGATTTGCCGTATCATAAGCATCTACTAGCTTTGAATAGGTATCCCCAGGGAATTTCGCGTCGATAGGGAGATAAACAACACCGTTGTCATCACCAGGCAGCTTAATGGCAAACTCCACTCTCTCAGACCCAGTGCTTTTTGTTGTAATATTTTCCTCATACTGTTCTTTAGAAAGCATTTGTTCAAGGATTGCGCTAAGCTGTATTTCTCCCAGGATTCCTCTTGTTTTCACATTGGAGAGCACTTTCTTTAAATCACCCACGCCTGCCGCAAGGGTCTGCATTTCTCCCAGTCCCTTATAAACCTGTTCCAATCGTTCGCTGACAAGTCTGAAGGATTGACCGATTCTTTCTTCAAGTGTTTTCTGAAGTTTTTCATCTACCGTATGCCTCATCTGTTCCAGTTGTTTGCTATTATCCTCCTGAAGGGCGGATATTCTTTTTTCCATGGTATTTCTTATGTTTTCAAGCTTCTGTTCGTTCTGTAATGCCATGGCTTCAAATTGACGATTCAACTCAGCCAGTCTTTTATCTTGTGCGCCGGAAGAATCCTTTTGATTGCATGAAAGGATTTCAGCCAAAGATCCGAAGCTACTTTGTGTAAATTGAATGGTTTCCTGCCTTGATGATTTAATCTCTTGCTGCAGATCCATCCTAGATTCTTTGATCTGCTTTTCATTGTCCAGGCTGGACATTTTAATCTGATCGAGTATTTCCCTGTTCTCTTCAGGAACCTTGGTGTTCATTTTTTTGAGAACAACAAATAATAATACGATGACGGCAAGGATTCCCAAAAGGCCCAAAACTATTGCTGCAACAATTAATCCATTCATACATAATCTCCCTTTTATAAATAATATCGCCGTTAAAACATAATCTCTGCGCTATATATAATCTCCCCTGTTATTTAAGTACTTCTTCCATCGGTTGGCCCTCTACATAAATTTTTTTCAATACATTGTTATCTAAAAAGTA
>JBBRXC010000114.1:0-4893 GCA_038248745.1 Peptostreptococcales bacterium
ATGGCAATAAAGAGGAGGAAATTAAATGAAAGTATTATTAGTAAATGGTAGCCCCCATGCAAAGGGGTGCACTTATACAGCTTTGGCAGAAGTGGGAAAGGAATTAGAAAAGCAAGGAATTGATACAGAAATATTTCAAATTGGCACAAAGGCGGTTTCTGGATGTTTGGGGTGTGGCGTTTGTGAAAAAACAGGAAGATGTTTCATAAATGATTCAGTAAATGAATTTTCAGAGAAAGCTATGGATGCAGATGGCTTTATATTTGGGTCGCCAGTACATTATGCTTCTGCCTCAGGAATGCTGACTTCATTTTTAGACAGGGTATTCTATTCCAATCAGAGGGCAGATCGATTTGCGAATAAACCTGGTGCAGCAGTTGTCAGTGCTAGACGTGCAGGAACTACTTCCACTTTTGACCAAATTAACAAGTATTTTTCAATAAGCAATATGCCGATTGTATCTTCTCAATATTGGAATATGGTTCATGGATTCACGCCCGAAGATGTTGAAAAGGACATAGAGGGTATGCAAATTATGCGCTCTTTAGGAATTAATATGGCATGGCTCCTAAAATCCATTGATGCCGGAAAAGCTGCAGGGATCCCATTACCAAAGAGAGAAGCTTCGATATTTACAAACTTTATTAGATAATTGGGAGTTGGAAATTTTACCGACTATTGACTACTGTGAGCATATATGATAATTTAAGGATATTAATAATATTGATATAACAATTGTATAAATATAGAGGGTGACTGATTTGAGTTTTGATTTATCTAAATGCATTGGCTTTGTTACAGATACAGCGGTAAAAAATATTACGGAGAATTTTAATAGACGGCTTGAAAAGGAGGGATCTACCCGGATTCAATGGGTAGCTATGTATTTTTTGAGTAAAGCAGAAAAGCCAATCAGCCAAAAGGAGTTGGCTCTTCTGATGAAGATTCAAGACCCTACACTTGCAAGATTAGTAGACCGGATGGAGAGAGATGGACTTTTGGTTCGTGTTGAGAACATAGAAGATAAACGTGTAAAGTTTCTTGAGTTGACAGAAAAAGGGATAGTGAAAATTAATGAACTTATGCCGATTGGAGAAAAGTTTAGTGAGCTTCTTCTTGAGAACGTAAGCCGTGAGGAATTAGATGTTTTTGAAAGAGTCCTTGATAAAATGACGCACAACATCGAGTAGAACTGAAGTAAATACAATTTGAAATAAAAAAATTTGAAATAGCAGAAAAAACTGCTATTTTTTTATTGACAAATATTAAACAATTGGTATACTAAATATTAGCATGCAAATTAAATTTAAAAAATAGGAGGAAATGAAATGGCTAAAGATGTAAGAGTAATGTTGAATGATTTTGTAGGAGGTCTTGGGAACCTGGCGGAAACAAATGGAGAAATGGTCGGTGCTTTTATGGGACTATTAGGTGCCGCATATGAACCAAGTGCAATGGATTTGAAAACAAAAGAATTGATTAGTGTTGCCATTGGATGTTATAACAGATGTGAATATTGCATCGTCTATCATTCATACAAAGCCTTCGAAGCTGGCGCAACAAAGGAAGAGATTATAGAAGCTGCTATGGTTTCAGTAGCATTCGGCGGCGGCCCATCCATGGCTTATTCCGTTACATTACTAAATGACTGTATTAACGAATTTCAGAACGATTTTAAATAACTAGGAGAGATGGGGGGGGAGTGTTCTCTCCCCTTTTTTTATTATAGGAGTTAATCATGATAAATATTATATTAAACAAATTGTCAGGAGAAGACCGCAGCGCGAAGGTGGGGAAAATACTAGTAAAGGCTGGAACGGTCATAAAGAATGGAGAGGGCTTATTTAATGCAGAGTCTGCAAAAGGCAATTTCCTCGTTAAATCTGAATATGAAGGTACCATTTTGAATGTTCTTATAGAAGAAGGTCAGCAGATAAAAATTGGAGAAAGCATCGCAGAAATCGAGGGCGAAAAAGCCTGCAAACAACCAGAGAAAACTGCGTCAGGGTATAATTTTGGTTTTGCAAAGCCAAAAAAAGAAAATATTTGCTGCGATATTGCAATTATAGGAAGTGGACCAGGTGGTTATGTGGCTGCCATTAGAGCAGCTCAACTTGGCGCTTCTGTTACACTTATTGAAAAAGATAAAATAGGTGGAACCTGCTTGAATTACGGTTGCATACCTACAAAGAGCTTTGTGAAAAGCGCACATCTTCATGATGCAATTAAAAACAGCGAAATATTTGGGATCAAAACCACATCGGTAGAAATTGATATGGAGAAAATTGTTGATCGTAAAGATTCCGTTGTTACTGGGTTGACAGATGGCATCAAATATTTGCTTGAAAAATGGCAGGTAAAGGTTATTTCTGGGGAAGCAAAAGTGACGAAAAATAGCATCACCGTAAATAATAATAAAATTGAAGCGACTATACAGGCTGAAAAAATAATCATTGCTACTGGTGCATCCCCAGCGAAACTCCAGATCCCCGGAGCAGAGCTTCCAATAGTGCTTACAAGCCTTGAAATATTAAATCTAAAAAAGATACCTGAAACTCTTACGATTATTGGTGGAGGAGTCATCGGTATGGAATTTGCATTTATTTTCAATTCGCTAGGGAGCAAGGTTACTGTCGTTGAGTTTATGGATGATATTCTTTTCAATCTAGATCAAGATATTAGTGATATTATTTTAGAAGAGTGTCACCTTAGAGATATAAAGATTATAACAGGAGCCAAGGTGGAAAAAATTTCGACGACTGTCAATGAACAGGGAATCATTGAATTTGATGTAAATGGCAATCGTGGTTATGCCGTTTCAGACTTGGTTCTAATGGCAGTTGGAAGAAGGCCCAATCTTGAAGCTATTGATTTGGCAGAAATCGGCGTGGCATTGAACGAAAGAAAGAATGGGATTGAAGTTGATTCGGCGATGAGAACATCGCAAAAAAATATTTATGCGATTGGAGACATCACAAATAAAATTCAACTTGCTCACGTGGCAAGTCATCAAGGAATCGTAGCGGCCGAAAATTGCATGGGTCTATCGACCACGATGGATTATTCCGCGATCCCAAGTGCTGTGTTTTTATCTCCTGAAATTGGCATCGTTGGATTATGTGAAAGGGAAGCTAAAAAGGCAGCTATTGAATATAAAATCAGTAAATTTCCTTTTGCAGCCAATGGTAAAGCATTAAGCCAAGGCGAAGCGACAGGATTTGTAAAAGTGTTAAGTGATAAAAATGACCATACAATACTTGGCGCAGCTGTGATTGGACCTGGCGCAACAGATCTAATTTCGAACTTCGCCTATTTTATCAGCGAAAAAATTGATGCCAGGACAATCAAGCATTTAATATTCGCGCATCCAACAACAGCTGAGGCCGTTCATGAGGCGATACTTGGAATTGATGGGGAGGCCATTCATTTTGCGTAAAATTTACTTATCAGACAGTGTGGACCCCTATTATAATCTTGCTTTAGAGGAATATTTGCTAGGAAATGCCAACGCTGAAGATGAGATTCTTTATCTTTGGCAGAATGACAATACAGTAGTGATCGGCCGAAATCAAAACCCTTGGAAAGAGTGTGATCTTAATATACTCGAAAGTGAAGGGTGCAGACTTGTGCGAAGATTATCGGGAGGCGGGGCGGTCTATCACGATTTGGGCAACTTGAACTTTACTTTTATATCTCGATATCATAAAAATGTTGTTCGTGATAATATTGAGATAGTTATTAAAGCGCTTAGAGATTGCGGGGTAGATGCAGTTTTTAGCGGAAAAAACGATATTCAGGTTGGACCCTATAAAGTTTCTGGCAATGCATATTTTGAAGAAAATAATATGATATGCCACCACGGCACTCTTTTGCTGGATTCAGATATCAATAAACTGTCAAGTATCCTGACTGCTTCAAAACTTAAACTGGAATCTAAAGGCATTGACTCTATAAAGGCCAGAGTCATGAATCTAAAGGACCTTAACTCAGAAATAACAGTTGAGCGTTTTAAAGGCGTGCTGACGGAGGCATTTAATAACACAACAGTCAGTTTAACAGGAAAGAATAGCCCTATTTCAAAAGTTGATACTGCGCTAGAAATAAAAACATTAGCAAAAGTGACCGCATTGACCGATATTGATGTTGAGGCAATCATGAAAATAAGAGAAAAATATGAGAGCTGGCATTGGAATTATGGATCGCCTCCAGAATTTAACGTTGATCTTTCCAAACGTTATGAGTGGGGTGAGGTAGAACTCCTCTTTGTTATTAAGGATGGGATGATTAACCAAATTGAAGTCAATACAGATTCTTTAGATGTAGATCTGCCTTACAAAATTAAAAGTCATTTGATAAATACTTCTTTTGACGAAAAAATAATTCTTGATAATATAATCCCTGAAATATACAATAACGGCGCTGCATTAATAGTAGGGTTGGGGCAAAACTGAATAGAAAATTAATATTTTCCCGGCAAGAAGCGCAAGTTTTCTGCCGGGATTTTGTATGGGTAGAGAAGGTTTTGGGAAAGATAGCATTAACAATTGAATGGATCTGTGGTATATTGAGACTAGGTATTACCATTAAATACGAAAGGTGAAAATATTTATGATAAAGAAATGTAAACAATGCGGCGGTACTTTGGTTCCGGGTGAAAGCAATAACATCTGCGAAAAGTGTCGACAATACAAAAGAGATAAACAGGCAGAAGCTAGGATTGCAGCTGCTGAAGCAAAAAAGAAAAAACATAATTAGTTTGATGCCTTATATAGGGAAAGAGGAGAAATCATGGATAGCAAGACAAAGCATATCAAAAAGGATTTGGAATCAAGAATTGACTATAACAAGTTACTCAAAAAATTTTCCGAAGAAGAATTGCTTGAAGCGGCAGAC
>JBBRXC010000115.1:0-4858 GCA_038248745.1 Peptostreptococcales bacterium
AACCAGGTTCTGTAAAACCTCATCGTAACTTTAAGGCTGAAGTATATGTTCTTTCTAAGGAAGAAGGAGGAAGACATACACCTTTCTTTAATAAGTATAGACCTCAGTTTTATTTCAGAACAACAGATGTAACAGGAGATCTTCAGTTACCAGAAGGCGTAGAAATGTGTATGCCTGGAGATAATATCCAGATGACAATCTCATTGATTACCCCAATTGCTATTGAAGAAGGACTAAGATTTGCGATTAGAGAAGGCGGAAGAACTGTAGGTTCTGGCGTTGTAGCTACTATTGTAGAATAAGCGAAATATAAGTATCTAATTAACAATCCACAGGAATTCTGTGGATTGTTTTATTGGGGTTAACACTCTACCTGTAGATAACTTTTTATTTTAGCAAAGCACCTGTGGATAACTATCCACAGGTGCTTTGTATTGGAATTTCAATATGTGGAGACATTTCAACAGTCTTCAAACCCATTATAAGCATCCGACATTGGGCTTCAAGCCCAATGTCGGATGCTTATAATGGGTTTGAAATTATTAGGCTTATGTGATAAAATTAAGGGATGTAAAATCGAAACTTAGGAGAAATTATGGATTATTTAAACAGGCTGAATAAAGAACAACGTGAGGCAGCTGTACATACAGAGGGGCCATTGTTGATTATGGCGGGAGCGGGTAGTGGTAAGACAAGCACGATGACCCACAGAATCGCGTATATGATCAAAGAGAAGGGTGTCAGCCCTTATAATATATTAGCTGTTACCTTTACAAATAAAGCATCAAAGGAAATGAGAAACAGAGTTGAAGATTTGGTCGGAGATGGAATCAATATGTGGATTCTCACCTTCCATTCAGCATGTCTTAGAATACTAAGGAAGCATTCGGAAATACTGGGGTATAAAAATGACTTCGTTGTTTACGACCCGACAGACCAAAAGATGGTGATAAAATCTTGTATAAAAGAAAAAAATATTGATGACAAGAGTTTTGCGCCGCCTTATTTGCTTAAAATCATCAGTGATTGCAAGGAAAAAGCCATTTCTCCAAGGAAGTTTCTTGAAACCAATGGGGATAGCTATAAAATGAAAACGGTTGGGGAACTTTATGCGGCCTACGAAGCGGTATTGAAAAAAAACAATGCCATGGACTTTGATGATTTAATAAAAAATACAGTACTTTTATTCGAAAAGGATGAAGAAGTATTAAGAGAGTACCAAGACAGATTTAAATATATCATGGTGGATGAATATCAGGATACAAATTTTATGCAGTACCGATTTGTGAAGTTGCTGGCAGAAGCGCACAATAACATTTGTGTGGTAGGTGATGATGACCAGTGCATCTATCAATGGCGTGGCGCAGATATTAAGAATATTTTGGATTTTGAGAAAGACTTCTCAGGAACAAAAGTAATCAAACTGGAACAGAATTACAGGTCTACCTCTAATATTCTTACCGGTGCTCATTCTGTGGTTGAAAGAAACAGCATAAGAAAAGACAAAAAACTGTGGACGGAAAAGGAAGAAGGGGAGAAAATTGTTTATTATCGGGCAGACAGTGAGAAAGAAGAAGCCAGATACATCAGTCAGGAAATAGATCGACTGCATTCGAAACAATTAAAATATAAGGATTTTGCGATTTTATATAGAACCAATGCCCAGTCAAGAAACTTTGAAGAAAGTCTTTCCAGCAGAGATATTCCCTATAGAGTTCTTGGCGGGCTAAGATATTACGACAGAAAAGAAATTAAAGACATTGTTGCCTATATGAGGCTTGTTCAAAATGTGGCTGATGATCTGTCTTTAAAAAGAATAATTAATGAGCCTAAAAGAGGCATGGGTGATAAAACAGTTGAAAAACTTGAAACATTGGCTAGAGTTAGAAACGAAAGTATGCTAGAGACGTTGATTGATGATGAAATTGTGGAGGGGCTTCCCACAAAGGCAGTAGAAAGCATCAAACAAATGGTTACGGCAATCATGGCATACCATGATGAAAAAGATAACCTAAAGGTTTCGGACATTTATGATGGATTGCTAGTAAAAACCGGTTATTTAAAGGCGTTGGAGCTTCAAAATACAGTGGAGTCGGAAAGCAGAATAGAAAATCTGCTGGAATTTAAGTCTGTCATCTATGATTATGAAAAAGAGGATGTGGCGTTGACCCTTGCTAGCTTTATGGAAAGAATTGCCTTAATGGCAGAAATAGACAATCATGATGTGAGGGAAGATGCCGTTGTTTTAATGACAATGCACAGTTCGAAAGGCCTCGAGTTCCCCATTGTATTTATGCCTGGCATGGAGGATGGTCTTTTCCCTAGTTGGCGATCAATCGACAGCCCCAGCGGAATCGAGGAAGAAAGAAGGCTTTGCTATGTAGGAATGACAAGGGCGAAAGAGCGTCTTTACATGACAAGCGCTGAAATGCGTACATTATATGGGAAAACAGATTATACAAAAGAGTCTCAATTCCTGAAAGAAATCGACAAGAAGGTTCTTACAGGAGATGCGATTTGGGAAAAGAAGGAAACCACAAACACACCATGGAGCGTGGGCGGTGGAGATGGATACAGTAGCCCTGGTACCTTTAAACCATTCGATAGTCTGAAATATGCAAAAGCACAGGTGGTTTCAAACGCAACTGACCATAATAATGATAATTATAAAGTGGGAGATAGAGTAAATCACAGCAAATTTGGGGAGGGACTGGTAACGGAAGTGGACCAAAAAATTCTGCAAGTAATGTTTGATTCTGTCGGCGCAAAAAAATTGGCAAAAGATTTAGCCCCAATAAAGAAGATATAAGAAATAAAAGGAGTATGAGTCAATGGATTATAAATCAACATATTTAGAATTAAAGGATCGATTAGAATATCATATAGATCGGTACTATAATCAAGACGATCCAGAGATTTCTGATTTTGAATATGATATGCTCATGCAGGAATATAAGTTTTTAGAGAAAGAGCATCCTGAGTTAATCACAAGCGACTCCCCTACTCAGAAAGTCGGTGGGAAAGCAAAGCGAGAAGGTGGCGTCAAAGTGGCTCACAATGTCCCCATGCTTTCCATTGAAGATGTATTTAAAAAAGAGGATGTTATTAAATGGGTAGAGGATGTTAGGAATCTCCATCCGGATGTTAAGTTTTCAGTAGAACACAAAATTGATGGATTGTCCGTGAGTTTTAGGTATCAAAATGGAGAGTTAAAATTAGCTGAAACTCGTGGGGATGGTTTCATCGGTGAAGATGTAACATTAAACAGTTTCTATATTGGTGGTGTAAAAAAGAAAATAGATGTTTCATATGAATACCTAGAGATTCGTAGCGAAGTTTATATGAGTCATGAGGATTTTGAAAAAACAAATGACAGACAGGAAATGCTGGGGAAAAAAGTATTTGCAAATCCACGTAATTGTGCGGCTGGTACACTGAGACAATTAGATCCTGAAATAACGAGAGACCGAGGATTAAAATTATTTGTATTTAATATTCAGGATGGGCCCAGTGAATTAATGCAAAACCATACAGTTGGCCTAGAGATGCTAAGCACTAAAGGCATCCCAGTAGTTCCTCACAAATTATGTCTAGATGCAAAAGAGATATTGGCAGAAATTGATGCTATTGACGAATCCAGAGGCGACTATGGATATGATATTGATGGTGCAGTCATAAAAATTGAACAATTGGAGTACAGAGCAGATTTTACTGCAGGAAGCAAAAATTCAGCAGGACATATTGCCTATAAATATCCACCAGAAGAGAAAGAAGCTGTGATTAAAAACATTGTGCTTGCAGTGGGTAGAACAGGACGAATTAGCCCAACTGCTGTATTTACAGCTCCGGATTCGGATAAACCCATCAGATTATGCGGCACAAATGTTTCAAGAGCCACATTACATAACCAAGATTTTATCAATGAACTGGGAATTGGGATCGGAGACACGGTATTGGTTTATAAGAGCGGCGAAATTATCCCTAAAATTAAAGCTGTTATGAAACATGTGGGTGAAATATATAAGATCCCTAATACATGCCCGGATTGTGGACATCAAGTAGTTAGAGAACTGGATACAGCTGACATTAAGTGCATCAATCCATTTTGTCCATCCCAATTAATAAGGACAATCGCTTACTTTTCAGGTAGAGATGCAATGGATATCAAGAACTTTGGAGAAAAATATGTAGAGGCTTTAATTCAAGAAGGTTATATTCACGATTATTCTGATATTTATAATTTAAAAGATTTTCGGAATGAACTTGTCCATAAAGGAGTAATGGGAAAAGATAAGAATACGGATAAAATATTGAAAGCTATCGAAGATTCGAAAGAAAATGATCCGGTGAAATTGCTTACAGGTCTTGGGATTCAAAATGTTGGCAAGGCATCTGCAAAAGAAATTATGAGAACCTATAAAAGTATCATAGACCTCTCGAAAGCTACAGTTGAAGATTTAGTGAACATTCAAGATATTGGAGAGATTACAGCACAGTCTATTGTTGATTTCTTTCAAACGCCAGAGAACGAGAAGATTATTGAAAAACTCCAGATGGCTGGGGTTAACATGGTCAACAAGTTGATTGAAGGCGCTACATCAAAGCTAGAAAATAAGACATTCTGCATCACGGGTACACTCAATATGGGAAGAAAGCAAGTGGAGGATTTAATTGGATTGAATGGTGGCAAGGTGATTGGTTTAAGTAAGAAATTGGATTATTTAATTGCTGGCGAGGCAGCAGGCTCAAAGCTGGAGAAAGCAAAATTACTTGGGATCACAATAATTTCAGAAAATGAGTTGTTGGATATGGTTAACCATTAGTAATAAAATCAAGAAGGTGGTTGGTATGCATATAT
>JBBRXC010000116.1:0-4778 GCA_038248745.1 Peptostreptococcales bacterium
ATGTATATTACGTTGATTACACCCAGCCCATCCACCTTCAGCATATGGAGTGTTATTTACTCTTTACTATTGATTTCCGTGATTGTGATGATTGTAAAGAGAAAAGACCATTATTACCAAAGGGCTATAGACGAGATTACTGGACTTTTCAGACTTTCATGTATCCTGAATGCCGCTTGGATTGTTGCATTTGCATATTTGCAGATTGAACTGTCATCTCTCTTCATCTTAGGGTTTGTCATTACGTTGTCTTTGATTTGCCTGAAGTTAAGAAAGATTCAAGTTGAAAAACGCGTCCTGTTACCTTTGACTTTTGGACTCTACACAGGCTGGTTATTTATTGCGACAGTCGTCAATATAGCTGCAGCGCTGGTAAAATTAAAATGGGATGGTTTTGGACTTGGCGATGAAATATGGTCAATCATTACCCTTATTATTGCAGTCATTCTGGTTTTCATAGTGCTCCAGATAACTCGTAATGCAGTATTTCCGTTACCTATCGCGTGGGCTTTCTTGGGGATCTATCAGTTCCTGAAAGCGCCAGAGGGGTTTAAAGGAGAGTTCGGACTTCTTCAGATGGCAACGCTTGTAGGCATGGCTATTCTGATTGGCATGGCAGCGATTCGGCTATATCAAAACCATTTTGCATTGCTTCCGGAAAAGTCTAACTAATAATAAATTTAAATATATTTAGTATTGGTGTTTGTATGATTTGTTAAATACCAATAGTGACGAGCATTACATTCAGCTCAACAATGTTTCTCAATCTTAAAATTCCATCATTTTTGCCACTTCTTTTTGATCCAAAAACTGAACGCTGATCGTCTTTCCTAAATTGTTGGATTGATAGGAATATTCCAGATGAATCAGCCCATTCCGTTTCTGAAATATGGATTGTTTTGTAATAATCGCTTGAATGTGGGGACTTTTAATGACGGTAACCCATTTCCCCCAAAAGCCTCCCATCATCACAAACTGGTCGGCCTTATGAGAAATTCTTGTCCTTTTATAGTTTACAAACCCAGATACACTAAATAATGCAACAATTAACCAGGAGAATCCGCCGTAAGGAACAGCGAAACTTAATATGATCGCAAAGATAAATGGAAAGCCTGTGTATTTAATTATAAATGATTTCAAAGCCCGTTTCGGAGGCTTATATATAGCATCTTCAAAGGCATACTCTGGCAAAAGAGCGCTTAAAATCTCTACTCGTTTCCCATCTCTAAGAATCGGATATAATATTGCCGCTTCTCCTTTTTCATCCCCGTAGCCAATGCTCTCGATTTTTAATTCCCCTATTTTGCAAAATTGCCCAATTGCACCATACTTTAAATACAGTGCAGTGATTTTATTAGCCGTTAATGCATACTTTTTCTTTTCGAGCAACCCATATGATATCTCAATTTTGTCGCCTTGACGGCTTGCCGTGAAATCGTAATATCTTATTACTGTCAAAATGGTGGAAATAAGAAATGAGAAGAACATATATGCAAATATTAAAAGCAAGATAACCGAAATGATTGCAAAAACACTTAAACCTTTAAAAGTAGAGTCGAACTGTTGATTCAGCCAATTGATTGCAGGACCTTCTATAAAATTTTTCACGAAAGGAATGTCTTGTATGAATTGCCAAACAGCAGCGACAAAAATTAGACCTGCAAAAAAACTGTTAGAGGTAATTGCGTATAAAATAAGTTCTTTTACGCTAATATGATACGCTGTTTTCGATTCGATTGATGGAGCGTTAATAGACTCATTAGAATCTGCCTTTAGGGAACTATTGGTGAGTTTTTCTTTCAGTATTGCCGCTTCTTTTTTACTGATCGTTAATTTGATTTCATTTCCTTTGGTTGCACTGCCTGCGTCCACCTTAAAAGTGGATAACTGAAATATCCGTTCAAGCAATTCTTGATTTTCATTAATCGTCGTTATTTTATCAATACCAATGCCTTGTTTGCTTTTATTTAGAACTCCCTTTTGATAAAACAAAATACCATTTTCAACAGAATAAAAGGAATTTTTCCAAGATAAAATCGCATATATTAAAAAAAATAAGAAAAGTATGCCTATACTAACCCAAAGAATCCAACTTTTTTCCACTTTTAAATTAGCGAAAATAATAGCCAAAATTGGGATGATCATTTGTTTAATCATAAGAATAATTTGCTTTACGATGTAAATGGGATGATTATGCTTTGATTTCATCGTGAATTTCCCTTTCTGTAACCGTTGTTTCATTTTGTTCTGTTTCTTCAACGACGGAATGGTTGAGTTTGCAAACAATCTCATCCGCTTTTGTATAGAGGACTGCTTTGATTTGGTGCTTTCCACCTGCAGTGAAAATCTCCACTGTGGCAAGGTTAAATCTTTTCTGTAAGATTCCTTGTTCAATTTTCAGATGTTGAATACGATTGATGGGAATTAATGTGCGTTTTGTAAAGAAAATCCCGTGAATAATTTCAATGCGGTCTTCTCCTATAAAATAACGCCATTGACGATACTCAATCGCCGGCATAATGATAATTGTAATGATGGCCTCAAGTGCTACAAACCCAAATATCCAAATATGTTTATATGCAATAAAATAAATCCCAATTGTAATACCCAAAATAAATAATGCACTAATGCAGGCATGGATTGTCCAAAGTTTACGTGCAGCTTTCGCCACGGGTTGATACTTTTCATCTAAATCGTTCATCGTGATTGCTCCTTCATTTAACTACTTGCACAATATTAAAACTTCATCAACACTATTATAACCCATGAGAAATATAAGTCAAAATGGTCCTTCGTACAGTAGAAAAAATTTCTTTTTATAATCTGGCCATGATATAATTATTTGATTCAAGAAAATCAGATGATTCGTTATTGCTAAAAAAAGAAAAGGGAAAAATAAATGAAAGCATTTTTTAAACTCGTTGAGATTCAGACAAAATTAGCAAGTCAGTTGCCCTTGTTGTTAGGAACCGGATATGTACTGTATTATTTTGATACCTTTATAGTATTGAATTTTCTGTTTATGTTTTTGTCTCTATTGACTTTTGATATGGCTACCACAGCTATAAACAACTACTATGATTACAAAAAATCTATTAAAACCACTGGATTTGGATATGAAAAACACAATGCGATTGTCAATTATTCCATGAAAGAGAATCACGTTAGAACAATTATCATCGTGCTTCTACTCATCGCAAGCATTTTCGGAATCCTTCTCTACATAAATACTAATTTAGTGGTCCTCCTGCTGGGAATAGGTTCTTTTGCGGCAGGGATCCTTTACTCCTTCGGTCCGGTTCCTATCTCCAGAACCCCATTCGGAGAGATTCTTTCTGGCGGGATCATGGGTTTTATCATTCCATTTCTTGCGATTTATATTCATCTGTACAATTCAGATATTATTACCCTTACTTACGCAGGAGGGATGATGAATCTGGGAGTTGATCTGCCATTTATGATCCGTGTTATTCTTCTGACCATAGCTCCTATGATTTGCATTGCAAACATCATGTTGGCTAACAATATTTGTGATATGGAAGACGATTTAATTAATAAACGGTATACATTGCCATTGTTCATTGGTAAAGAAAGAGCACTGACATTATACAAGTGGCTTTATTATATTGCTTATGGAAGTATTCTTGTAATGCTGATTATCAAAGAACTGCCCCTGATCTCCTTGGTAGTCATGATTACCCTATTACCGATAAAGAAAAATATCGACAAGTTTTATCAAGAGCAAAAGAAAAGCACCACTTTTATACTAGCTGTGAAAAATTTGGTGATAATAGTTGGCGCCACGACAATGACACTATATATTGGTGTTTTACTGACTTATTTTTTCCATTAATTCATCATATAGGCGATACCATCGTTGCACACTGTTTTCAAGTTTGTAATAGTGGAAGATATAAAAGGATAAAAGAATTGTTAAGACAGCAAATAAGGCATAAAAATAAGGATTTGGTGAGAAGAGAGAAATACTAAAAATAATAATAAATATAATTGAAAAGGCTAAAGTAACCAGAAGATGCGCCAGCCTTTCGTGTTGCAGAAATTGAATCCAGTTTTTGTGGTAGCTTAAAAGCCAGTCTAGATTAGTCGTTGGGTCTTCTAACGCCTTTCGTATGAACGCTTCATGATGTATCATTAATTTATTCATTGATTCCACCGGGTTTCCTTTCTTTTTATCATTATATGATTCTTGGTGTTAAATGGCAAGATTTGTTTCAATATGAAAAAATAATCAAATTAAAGTTAATATGCTGGAGATTTAAAGGGTATAATCATCTTAAAGTTATTAATTATAGGAGGTACGAAAATAAATATGACAAAATTAATATCATGGAATGTAAATGGTTTGAGAGCATGTATGGGGAAAGGATTTATGGACTTTTTTAAAGAAGTAAACGCTGAAATTTTTTGTGTCCAGGAAATTAAACTTCAGGAGGGGCAAATTGATTTAGAAACAGAGGGCTACTTTCAGTACTGGAATTATGCAGAAAAAAAAGGCTATTCGGGAACCGCGGTATTTACTAGGCAAGAACCAAAGAGCGTTTCTTATGGAATCGGAACTGAGGTATTTGACAAGGAAGGGCGTGTTATTACCTTGGAGTTTGAAGCTTACTATCTAATGAATATATATTCACCAAATTCTCAGCGTGGGTTGACGAGATTAGAGGAGCGGATGAGTTGGGAAAATGATTTGCTGAATTATTTAAAAAAATTAGAATCTTTTAAACCAGTGATTTTCTGTGGGGATTTAAATGTAGCAC
>JBBRXC010000117.1:0-4774 GCA_038248745.1 Peptostreptococcales bacterium
AAGGTTCTACTTCCCTTAAAGTTAGCTCCGGATTATAATATTTCTGATATGAAAATCGTACAAGATGCCTGTTTCGAATCGCATGCAATAGACCGTATAAATGTTCAGTACCAAGTGGGCATCTCTTCTCCAAAATAATGTGTGGAGCCAGTTGTTGCCCTGCACTTAATGAATTGATGATGTCAAAAGCTTCCATCATCCGGTTATTGAAACCTGAATTCTCCTCTTCTGCTATATAATACTGATTCGAGTTATTACATTTAATATCAATGTTAAAGATTGTACGGATTTCATTCAGGTCGCGCTGAAATGTGCGTAGGGAGATATTCTTAGGAGTATCTAATAACTCAAATTCAAGCTGGATATACTCGTTTATCTCGTTGAAAGTCGCTAATCTGGAATTCCGGAGTTTTTTGACAATTAGCAGATACCTGATTATATAATCTCGCTTTGACATGATCTGAATAGTTTATATTACAATTAAGCTGCCTTGAACCCCACAGATTTTGAAGGTGTATTTTCAAAGCTTTTTTCTTCGATATTATAGATATCAGAGACCGTCATAGGGTGATCTATAACTACATTCTTCCCTATTTTATTTGCCAGGGCACATGCTCTGCTGGTCTCAAGTTCTTTAAATTCGTAGCGTGCAAGTAGCCTGCCTTTTCTGAGAATCGCGTCATCAATTTTTTTAATCCCGGCATTAAAGGTACAGATTACATTTATTGACAAGGCATCGGAAAGGAGTCCATCGCCGAGATTGAGCAGATTAGCGAGAGCTGAGGCATTATTAAAGCCATTTTCTCTATGGACCAGAAGACTTTCACAATCTTCTAGAATTAAAACTGAATCAGGTTGCCGGGAGATAAATGGCAGGAATTCCGGGGAACTGATAGAACTGATCATACTGGATGGGAAATAGATAAATTTCCTGTCAATATAACTTATCAGATGCCGGATATAATATGTTTTCCCTGACCCAAATTTACCATGAAGCAATATAAGTCCATTTTTACCCTTAATTGATAATGATTCAATAATCTTATTATGGATAGGCAGAAAGTCGCCATTGTAGTGTGAAGCTAAATCAATTTCAAACGGTTTGACATCGAAGTCGGCAAGTTCAAGGTATCCGCTTGATTGCTGTATCATGTGAAATACTCTTGAGGAAGAATCTGATATTTGGAATTCATCGACATATTGGATTATTTCAAACCTTTCAACTTCTGAAATACCAGGGCCATATATTAAGTCAATCTTGCAATTATTAATTGAGATCATAAAGCCCTTCTTAAGGATTAGAAGGACTTCAGAAGTACCATAATCTACCTGAAACAGACTTGAGTCTTTTGTTCTATCTATTCTAAGAATCTGATTAGATCCCAGAGAATAGTGTTTGATAAGACTTCCAATTAAGCCTTCATTATTAATCCTGCGCCATATGGAATACCTGGAATAATACTCGCCAAAGAGATGGAGGAACAGTTTACCCCAATGAAGGTTTTCAAGGTTATCACTTCCGAAAAGGTCATAGTTTTTACGATTTTTAAGTCTGTTCTGAAAGTTTGTATTAAAACGGCTGATGTTCATTTGTCTATGTTTTTAATATTCATAGAGCAAATTTAAGATGGAGGTATGACAGAACGTGACGTTGGAAAAGGTTTTTAAAGTTTTTTTCTTAAGAAGAATTTCAACATAACCTCTTTAATCATTTTTGAGGTTGGTTAAATATAGAAATTCATATTGATCAATCTGTTCAGGATGAGCTAATCCTTTGTGAGTTGGTTAAAAATGAAAAGCTTTAATTTAAGAATAAGTTTTGGGACGAATCTGATAACCGAGAATCCAAATACAATATTGACAATACCAATTACTATAAGTAGAATAGAGACCAATATATCAAGCCAAGGAATCCCAAACCCATTCTTATTTTGTATTCTATAACTTAGCCAAATTAGGAATATCGTCAGACCAAACACACAAAAATATATTGCAAACCCTGCAAACATTTCGGCTTTTTTTGCAAGAGACAGATCCCTTCTCTGGCTTTTAGCTTTTTCATCGGATAATTCATTAATTATATTTCTGTTCTCGATCTCTAATTGCTCCCGTGCTTTACGCTCTTTTGTAATCTCTGCGTCACTTTCATCTAGTTGTTTTTTAACTTTGAGAGTCGCCGTTTGCTCCATATCTTTTAATATCTGTTCTAAAATTTCATATGGTGTGCCAGATGTGAATTCTCTTGCATCACCATATGTTTTTGAGTTAAGAATCTTATATGCCCCCTGATGAGTCCTTAGTAATAAATGCTCGTCAGAACTTATTTTATTGTTTTTCCGTAATTTATCAACTTCAAATAAGTAGGCTTTAATTAAATCTGTTGATGGTTGTGTCAATGCATAACAATCAGCAATAATTTTTTTCTTTACAATTTCTGTAGCTTTAGACGGGCTATTGAGCCAAATTAAAGTGCCCAAAAAGCAATCTGTTATGCAGGATGGCATTGAGCTCCTTGTGCGATTCTCTTTTATTTCAAAGTTTCGTGATGCAAGGGCTAAAGAATTATTTGTAGTGACAAAGATGGCTTTTGATTCTCTAAGAGTCCTGGGAATTACTCCTTCACGTATTCTATATACTCCTGATAGTGAATAAACATCTCGCCAAATTGTATTATTTTCTCGCTCAACATCATCAGGTTTAATGGTAGATGGTGGTTTCTTTTTGATTCCTTGTTTTGAGTTCACCCCTAAAGCTTTTTCTGATACTATTTGAAGATGCTCTTTTTCTTTTTTGTCAATTTCTTCTATGTCTCTAATTATGTTTAATTCTTTATAGGTATTGTCGATGAAATCATATAATGAATTTTCATCTATTTGATATTTTTTAGATTCAGTATGATCAGGAACTGTATCAGGTTCAAGTTCATATTTGGTGCTTAAGATTTCATTCAGCCCAGCAATAAAAGTGTGAATGTCACTCTCTGTAATATCATTCAACATACAGTGCTTGTAAGTTCGAGATGCTTTTTCAGGATCTCGTTTGTTCTCAAAATCAGCAAGGCATATTTCAAAATTGGTTTGTAATTCACCGATATTGATATCAAGGACGTGTCTTTTTGCTTTATCCTGTTTAGCCATTTCTAATAATTCTACAGCAATATCTTGCTTCCCTTTGCCTCTAATTCCAATAAGATCAAACAACCAAGGTGTATCAAAATAAATTTTTAGGTCTTTTAGTTTCCCTTCGAAAATCTGAAAATCATCATATAAAATAGTTGATGCTAGAGCATGGCCTATGGAGATATCAACCAAATTATCGAAAGCTATAGGATCACTTTTCTCAGACATCTCAATGAACTTTCCAATTAGAAACTCAATTTTCTTATTTTCTCTTATTGTAGGTAACAATGAACCAGTATTAGCAGCAAATAATATATCTAAATCATGTTTTTTTAAATACCCAAGAAGACCTTCTTCAATAGTTGATTCTGCTACTTTTTCTTTTGTTTCCGTTTCAATAAATGATAATAAACCTTTAATTAGAGATTCATATTTCCGTTCAATCTCTTTAGAATTCCGGGAGATATCAAGCTCTTGGATTTTTTCTAAATCCGGTGTCCATGTCCCATCAGACTTTAACAAAAAACCTTCCTTAGCCATCCTTCTTAGAATGACAGTTAGCGGTGCCGAAGGTAGAAATAGCCCAAATTTAATTTTGAAATCTGAAGAAATATTAGTTAGATCCTGCCCAGAAATTGACTTATATTTCTTTTCAGAAATTAATGTGCCAACTAATGGGACAAAATTATCAATATGGTCTTTCTTTTGTTTTTCCCAATTGGTTCTAATTATTGCCAAGCTAAATAATGATCTATTCATATTATTTCATTTTTGATATTTATGAAGATTTGTACTGAAATGTTAGTTTCTTATTCTCTATCTTTAATTGATTGACTCCTTAAGAAGATTCTATTGGATATAATCTTAAAGATAAGGAATCTGGCTATTGAAAAGTTAAGATTTGGAATAAAAGCATTTGTTTGGAAATAATAGTAATGTAACCTCTAATTCTGTTTTTGCCTAGCTTGGCAGATGTGAAAGAGTTGTCATTCCACGATCAAGTTGTCTAGGTGAGGTAAAGTCTAGGTAGATGAGCTGGAATTGTCATGTGACGCTGATGTTATCCAGGTGGTGTAAAGTCTTGGTAGAGGGCCAGGAGTAGTCAAGTTACGACAAAGTTGTCTAGATTGTAAAGACCCGGTAGATGGGCAGGAGTTTTAGTGTCACGATAAAGTTGTCTAGACGGCGAAGTCCGGGCGGGCAAAAAAGCATGTGTTTTGAAGCGACGGGACGGTTGCAGGGAAGGGCTTCAAAACTCTTGCGCGCGCGTTGGAAGTCCTGGTATAATGAGGACCTGAGGCAAATTTGCCTTACAGCTAACGGCCCGGTGGTATGGGGAGTTGCCGTCTGTGTCAGGGTTGGCATGAGTTTTTGCAAAGTCCCGGTAAGTGAGCAGGATTTCCGTGTCAAGATAAAGTTGTCCAAATGACTGAGTCCCGATAAATGGAGCGGAGTTGTCACGTCAAGACAAAATTGTCAAGATGGCGATGCAAAAACCATGACAACAGAGCGTCGGCCAGCAGCCCTATTGACTTTGTCTCGGTAGCAGGATTAGTCATGGTACCGAAAGTTTTATAAGTGAAAATAATTTTGATCGCATAGACTTATGAAGCTGATTACTAAGCTGTCCGGGCTGCTGAAGGCAATTACCTATA
>JBBRXC010000118.1:0-4725 GCA_038248745.1 Peptostreptococcales bacterium
AGAAGATACAGAGAAAATATGGAGAAATTAAAAACGGGAGATGCTTTTGAAGTAGCAGAAGTTGTCAGGAATCTTATGCGTCTGGACAAAGAGAAAAAGCTTTCGACCGGCGAAAAGAAAATGCTTTCCAATGCAAAACAGATATTACAAAGTGAGATGATATTAGTGAAAAATATAGACATTATAACAGCATCTGCTATTATAGAGAGGACTGTTTAATTTTTTTGTCTGTAATAAAAATATATAAAAAAGGAGGTGAGATACAATGTTGAAAAAATTATTTAGAATAGCGTTCACCTTTGTTGGATTGGTTATTGGATACGGCGTTTCCCTTTTGTCTGAATTTTTATTTAAATTAAGTTCGATATTCCCTAACTTTGAATTAACAAAAACTGAAAGCTTTGGATTTGCCGTAGTTTGCGCACTTATATTTGGAATTATATTTTTTAGGGCAACACCGTTTATTGGGAGACAAAGTGCAAAGGTGGCAAATGACATCGAATACGATTTGCAATCAGTCTCGACAAATGATCTTATCGTAGGGACCTTTGGATTAATAATTGGCCTGATTATTGCATTCCTTGTCAGTCAAGTATTTGTAGGAATGCAAATTTTTTATTTGGGAACAGTACTTACAGTTATAACGTACTTGGGATTGGGGTATCTTGGCGTAATCGTGGCGACAAAAAAAGCAAAAGATTTTATACCTGCGGTAATTTCTGGTTTAAAAAGTGCACCAATTGGAAAATCAAAAGGCAAATCAAGTGATGCCACGCCAAAGATATTCGATACAAGTGTAATTATTGACGGAAGAATCGCTGATATTATGAAAACTGGTTTTATTGAAGGTACTATTGTTATCCCGGAATTTGTGCTTGTTGAGTTAAGACATATTGCAGATTCTTCTGATTCGCTGAAGAGAAACAGAGGGCGGCGAGGCTTGGATATCCTTAACAAAATTCAAAATGATTACGGCGTGGAAATATACAATACTAATGGTGACAAAGCACTTGAAGAAATTCCGGAGGTGGATGTCAAGCTGTTAAAGCTGGCGCAGCTCATCAATGGCAAAGTCGTTACAAATGATTTTAACTTAAATAAAGTGGCAGGGATTAAAGGCGTAGAAGTATTAAATATTAATGAACTTGCAAACACCTTAAAGCCAGTTGTTCTTCCCGGTGAAGATATGCAGATTTTTTTAGTGAAAGAAGGAAAAGAAAACAATCAGGCAATCGCCTACCTGGATGATGGCACGATGATTGTTGTGGAAGAAGGTAGAAAATATATCGGACAGACGGTGGAGGTTATGGTAACTAGTGTTCTCCAGACTTCAGCTGGGAGAATGATCTTTGGAAAACCAAAAAAGTAAATTTGATAATGAAGGTATTATATGTATAAAAATAAAACAATAACTGTAATAATTGCCGCTGCCGGTTCTGGAAAAAGAATGGGTGGCGGCATTCCTAAACAATATCTGAGTATTGGCGGTACACCAATACTGATAAAAACAATAAAAGCATTTGCCTTAAATGCTTTTATTGATAATATTCTAGTTGTTACAAACGTTGACCATATCAATTATCTTAAAGATGAGCTTTCAAGATTTAACATTGAAAATATTCATGTGCTTGCCGGTGGAAACCAAAGGCAGGATTCGGTATATAATGGTCTCGTGGCAATGCCAAAAGATACTGATTATGTGATCATTCATGATGGAGCGAGGCCGTTTGTATCACAAAAAATTATAGGGGATACGCTGGAGGCGGTTTTAGATAAAAATGCGGTTGTTACGGCTGTTCCGGTAAAGGAAACAATAACACGTCAGGTATTATCTAAAAAAAAGCCGCTTGTACTTGAAAAGTCATTTGCCGGTTTGGAATATTTTGATCGAAGCAGTTTATTCGCTGTTCAAACCCCTCAGGCTTTTGAAAAAAAATTAATAATGAAGGCTTATAAATTGGCTTATAAAGAAGGATTTTACGGTACTGATGAGGGAATGCTGGTGGAAAGACTGGGACACACCGTGCATATGATCAATGGCGCATATGCAAATATTAAAATTACAACAAAAGAGGATTTACCAATGGAAAACAGAATCGGTTCAGGATATGATGTTCATCGTTTAGTTGAAGGAAGAAAACTTATTCTTGGTGGGGTTCCTATTCCATTTGAAAAAGGTTTGCTTGGACATTCTGACGCCGACGTGCTTGTTCATGCAATCATGGATGCGTTACTTGGCGCTGCAGCGTTAGGAGATATAGGAAATCATTTTCCCGAAGATGATGAAGAATTTAAAGATATTTCCAGCATGGTGCTGCTAAAAAGAGTGAAGAAAATCCTTTTGTCGAAAGGCTACACAATAGGAAATATTGATGCTACAGTAATCTGTCAGTTACCAAAAATATCGCCATTCATTGCAAAGATGATTGAAAATATTGGAGAAATACTTGAAATAGATGAAAACAGAATCAACATTAAAGCAACTACTACAGAAAAGTTGGGATATATAGGTAGAGAAGAAGGCATCGCAGCAGAGGCTGTATGCATGTTAAACAAGTAAACAGCAATCAGCAAGGAGAATTAAAAATGAGACTTACAAAAATGTTCTTGAAAACACTTAGAGAAGAGCCTGCAGAGGCAGAAATTGCAAGCCATATACTGCTTCTTAGGACCGGAATGATAAGAAAACTAGTGTCGGGAGTTTATGGGTTTATGCCCCTTGGATATCGTGCACTTCGTAAAATTGAAGAGATCATACGAGAAGAAATGGATGCAAAAGGCGGACAGGAGATTCATATGTCAGCAGTTCAGCCAGCTGAACTATGGAAGGAATCAGGACGTTGGTTTGCTTATGGACCGGAGCTTTGGAGACTAAAGGACAGAAACGGCAGAGACTTCTGTTTAGGGCCAACGCATGAGGAAATCTTTACAGATGTGGTGAGAAACGATGTCTCCTCTTATAGACAGTTGCCGTTGAATCTATATCAAATTCAAACAAAATACCGAGATGAAGCCAGACCTAGATTTGGACTGATGAGAAGCAGAGAATTTATTATGAAAGATGCTTACTCTTTTGACAGAGACTATGAAGGGCTAGATCGAAGCTATGATGAAATGTATGATGCTTATGAAAAGATTTTTGATCGTTGTGGACTTACCTATAGAGCGGTAGAAGCAGACACGGGTGCTATTGGGGGAAGTAACTCCCATGAATTCACTGCACTTTCTGAAGTGGGAGAGAGTGAAATTGCTTACTGCGAAAAGTGTGACATGGCAGCGACAACAGAGCGAGCAGAATGTGTAGATGCGGAACCGGGCAATGAATCATTGCTGGCAATGGAGACGGTATTAACGCCAAATACAAAAACCATAGAAGACGTCGCAAATTTCTTGGGTATTGCCAAAGAACAAACAATAAAAGCGTTGCTATTTGTCACTTTTGATCAGGATGAAAATGAAAATGGGTATGTTGCGGCTTTTATAAGAGGTGACAGAGAACTGAATATGACGAAGTTGATCAATGCTATTGGTATTCCGGAGCATGCGATTGCATTTGCAGACGAAGAAATAATGTCTTTGGCTACAGGATGCATTGGTGGATTTACGGGACCTGTGGGAATCCATGATTGTCAGATCGTGGTTGACAGTGAACTTGTTGGACAGAGAAATCTTTGCGCCGGAGCAAACAAAAAAGACCACCATACGCTTCATGTGAATTATGGAAGAGATTATGAAGGAGACATTGTTAAAGATATAAAATTATTAAGAGAGGGAGATCCTTGTCCTGTATGTGGAGCCCCAGTCAAACACGCCAGAGGCATCGAGGTTGGACAAGTATTCAAGCTTGGCACAAAGTATAGCGAATCCATGGGCGCCTTGTTCAAAGACGAAAATATGGCAGACAGACATATTGTAATGGGGTGTTATGGTATAGGGGTTACCAGAACCTTAGCAGCAATTGTGGAACAGCATCATGATGAAAATGGTATTATTTGGCCAATGGCCATCGCACCTTATCATGTGATTATTACACTGATGAATCCTGATGATGAGGAACAGAAAAAAGTAGCAGAAGAAATATATAAACAGCTTCTTGATGCAAAAGTAGAAGTGCTTTTAGATGACAGAAAAGAAAGGCCAGGTGTGAAATTCAAGGATGCGGACTTGCTTGGGATTCCTGTAAGAATCACTGTTGGGAAGAGGGCTTTTGAAGGGATTGTGGAGTACAAATTAAGAAGAGACGTCGAAAAAGAAGAAGTTGGCATATCAGAAGCAGTAAGTAGAGCCATTGACATCGTAAACAAGGAGAAATAACTGGACTGAATGATGAAAGAATTATTGGGATTGTTTGCAACATTTTTTAAAATAGGCCTATTTACAATAGGGGGTGGCCTTGCCATGCTCCCTCTTATTCAGCATACCATCGTTGATAAAAAGGGTTGGCTGACGGAAGAGGGGATGGCGGATTGTATTGCGGTCAGCCAGTCGTTGCCAGGAGTTATCGCAATCAATGCAGCTACTTACATCGGAAAAAGTAGAAAAGGATTTGCAGGGGCACTTGCCGCCTCTTTTGGGGTGATTCTGCCCTCTTTTACTATTATCATTTGTGCAGTGATTTTTCTTGTCGCAGTGGGTCCGAACCATTATATTGAAGGCGCCTTTGTGGGTGTAAAAGCAGCCTCCTGTGGGCTTATTGCCTATGCGGCGTATAGACAGGGGAAGCAG
>JBBRXC010000119.1:0-4656 GCA_038248745.1 Peptostreptococcales bacterium
AATATGAAGGACATATTGAATTTGTGAAAATGATGCGACAGGACAATAGAGAACTTGCACAAAAACTAGGGGTGACAGGAAGCCCGACCGTGGTGTTTTTTAATCACGGAGAAGAAATAGGAAACAGGATAAGCGGATTCATGACAAAACCTCAGGTAAGAAAAGCCATTGAGGAAATCCTTGGAGACGTTCTGCCCCCAGCAAAAATGACTCGAGTTGACTGTGATCTTATTATTATGGGAGGGGGACCAGCTGGGCTTTCTGCTGGAATATATGCTGGAAGGTCAAAACTTAACACAGTAATAATAGAAGAAAGCATCTGCGGGGGCCAGGCCGGTTCCACTAGTCATATTGCAAATTATCCGGGGACGTCAGGACCGATTAACGGAAAAGACCTTATTAACAATATGAAAGAGCAGGTTCTGTCTTTTGGTGTGAGAATAGACGATTTAAAAGAAATATTTGAGGTGAAACTTGATGGGCAAGAAAAGTATGTACGCACAGAGGACACGGAATATTACGCTAAAGCCATTATTTTGGCAACTGGATCAAGACCAAGAGAAATGGATGCCATTGGCGCCAAAGAATTAAAAGGAAAGGGCGTTCATTACTGTGCAACTTGCGATGGCGCCATGTATGAAGGGGCAACTATTCTAGTCATCGGAGGAGGAAGTGCAGCAGTTGAGGAAGCCATATTCCTTACACGATTTGCGGAGCGTGTCATTATTGTACATAGAAGAGATGAATTTAGAGCCGCTCCCATTGAAATGGATGAAGCGCGGGAAAATAAAAAGATAACTATTTTGACCAATAAAGTAGTGAAAGAAGTAATAGGTGGGGAATATGTTTTGAAAGAAGCAATTCTAAAAGATGTCAAAACTGGGAAAGAGGAAACGATACCGGTTTCGGGTGCCTTTGTTTATGTGGGAAATGAACCGCAGACACAGCACTTCAAAGAGCAGGTGAATCTGAATGAAATGGATTATATCAATGCGTTGGAAGATACAAAGACAAATCTGGCTGGTGTTTTTGCCGCTGGAGATGTAAGGACAAAATCTTTAAGGCAGGTTGTAACAGCCACATCTGATGGCGCTGTTGCAGCAATCATGGCCGAAAAATATATTGCTGCCATCAAGTGATGAAAAAAGTTTTTTATTGTGATATAATATTATAATAAACAAAATACGAAAACAGGAGGTAAAATTATGTGTAAGGAACCTAAATTTTATGTTTGCAAACACTGCGGGAATATGGTGAATATGCTTCATATATCCGGCGTGCCAATGATTTGCTGTGGAGATGAGATGACTGAAATTGTTGCAAACACAACGGATGCTGCTCAAGAAAAGCATGTACCTGTTATTACTGTTAAGGAAGATGAAGTCTTTGTTCAAGTGGGAAGTGTTCCACATCCAATGACAGAAGAGCACAAGATTGTCTGGATTTATTTGCAGACTGAAAAAGGTGAACAGCTGAACTGCACCGATACGCAGGATAAACCTGAAACCTGTTTCAAACTTTGTAAGGGTGACAAGGTAATTGCGGCCTATGAATACTGTAACCTTCATGGTTTGTGGAAAGCGGAGATCAAATAATTTTTCGTGCTGAAATCAAATAATTTTTCGCGCTGAGATCAAATAATTTTTCGCACAGAACGAATTCAAAAAAACACTATGCATTTAATGATGCATAGTGTTTTTGGATGGTATCAATATTAGTCGAGAACCTTAAAATCTTCTTTGGCTGCATTACATACTGGGCAAACCCAATCATCTGAAAGAGACTCAAAAGGTGTTCCAGGGGCAACGCCACTATCAGGATCCCCTAATTCTGGGTCATATACATATCCGCATAAAGTACATTCATATTTTTTCATATAATTCCTCCTTTTTCAAACATATTACTTTAAAATAACTTATTTTTTAATATTGTATCACTTTATTATTAAAAATACTACAATACTACAAAAATTATAAGTATTATAAGTAATAGAATAATTCTCTGAATGGTCACCCTGCAATTATTCTTTATTTTATGATATAATGGATAATAATTAAAATACAATATGGTGGGGGTAAATATAATGGATGGGCAAAATAGACTAAAGAACTATGGGATAGCAGCTGTCAATGAGGCAGCTACAGCTCATGAAGGCACTGTAAATGGCATGATAGAGCCAGCTTTCGTGGATTGCAACTTTGAAGAAGACACCATTACTATTTCATTTAAAATTGCAAAGTGGGAAACAAACCGAATTGGGATTTTACATGGTGGCATTACGGCTGCGGCATTTGATTACACGATGGGCATTCTTGCCAGGTTTTATTCAGAAACGAATTTCAGCCCTACAGTAAGCCTTGAAATTAAATATATAAGGCCTGTAGAACTGGGAGACACACTCATGGTAAAGGCAAAAGCAATTTCCAAAGGGAGAAAAGTGATACATCTGACAGCAGAAGGAACAATTCAATCCACTGGAAAGATAGCGGCTAGTGGCGCGTCAATATTTCTTGTCACAGAAAAAAGAATGTAATAAAGAAAGAAGGGGTTTTAATGGAAAAGAAATTGTACAGATCAAATGAAAACAAAATATTTTTAGGGATATGCGGCGGAATCGGAGAATATTTTAAGATTGATCCGGTCATTATAAGGATTATACTTGTTGTGCTCGTCTGCATAGGCTTTTCGGGAATACTGGCTTATATCATAGCGGCTTTTATCATTCCAAAACAGCCAGAAAGAATGGAAGAAAAAGTTCAAAAAGAGGAAAGTACTATATTTGAAGATTATAATGCCAAATACAACACGAATAATGATAATGATTAAAACCGGTCACTGTTATTTAATAGATTTTTCAAATAACCGCCTTCAACTTTACCGGTGGCCGAGGATGAATTTGTGCCCATAATTGTATTGTAATATACAATTGAAGCATGGAATTCATCTTTTTTTGTATGAACGATGGCATAAGAAGCTTTGTCATACTCCTTTGGAAAACTAAGGCTGCCTGGGTTCAACAGGTATATACCATCGACTTCTCCATAGAAGGAGTCATGGGTATGACCGAAAAAAACAGCTTTGCAGTTCAACTCCTTCGCGCGAGATATCAGATTTTGCAAAGAGAACTTTACCTTTTCCATATGTCCGTGCACTAATAGTATCCCTCCAAATTCTGTTTCCAATATTTTATATTCATTTGAATGATGAGAGCCGTCCATATTACCTTTTATACTGATGACTTTAACACCAAGCTCTTGTTCAAGGGCCAAAGCATCGCTTTCGAAGTCTCCCAAATGAATCAGATAATCAATTCCAGTCAGGCGCTCATAAACCTGCTTCACCTTGTCAGTTTTTCCATGGGTGTCACTTATTACAAAAAATTTCACTTTATCACATCCTTATATATTAAACGAGAAGGTAAGTTTAGAGTTTTTAGCACTTAGGTATGTCAGGCTTAAACTGGTTGGAAGCTTTTTTATGAAATCGAATTGATCAAAGTCAATCAGTATATTGTTTCCATCTACATAAGCAAATGAAACTTTACTAAGTTTGGTAGCGGTTTTCAGCAAAGGACCGTTCATCAAAGCAGCTTTAACCGCAAGCTTTTGTACCATATTGCCAAGAGGAGTCGCTGTCTCTTTGAAGGTTGCATAAAGTTTATGGCCAGATTCATCAAATCGTAGTTCCTGGATATTAATCTGGTAATCAACATCTATAGGTCCAAGTTGATTTGAATTGAGGGAAGCAGTGATTTGAACATAGCCATTTATAAAATCAATAGTATAGTTGTTCAGTAAATCTCCAGTCATCGATAGAATGGGAGACTTGAAGTCTCTTGTCAGTAAGGATGCTTTTAGAATCAGCAGCCCTTGTTCCACGTCCTCTGCTTCAAGACTATTCAACAAAACGCCTAATTCTTTTTTGTATTTTATTGCTTCTACAGCAATTTTTTTAATGTTTATCATAAATATCACCTCTTGAAATTATTATAGCATTGGAGGGATGTGAAAACAAGGAGGTTGCCTATAATGTGTTGCACATAAGCTTGAAATAGTATAAAATTATTAATAGAATTATTATGGAGGAATTATGAAAGATCAATATGGAAGGACTATAAATTATCTGAGAATATCGGTTACGGATAAATGTAATAACAGATGTAAATACTGTATGCCGCCGGAAGGTGTAGAGGATCTGGGGCATGATACTATTTTAAAATACGAAGAAATTGAAAGAATAGTCAAAGCAGCAGCAAGCCTTGGGATTACAAAATATAGACTGACGGGTGGCGAACCGTTGGTCAGAAAAGGGATTGTGAGCTTGGTTGAAAAAATGGCCAACACCCCTGGCGTTGAAGAAATTGGTTTGACAACAAATGGCATATTACTTGGTAAATACGCAGAAGATTTAAAAAAAGCAGGACTGAGTCGAGTGAATATAAGCCTTGATACTTTAAAACCTTCCAGGTATAAGGAAATCACAAGAGGTGGAGATTTAGATCAGGCGATTGCTGGAATTAAAGCAGCAGAGAAAGCTGGATTAACACCAATTAAGATAAATGTGGTTGCCATGAAGGGGTTTAATGACGATGAGATTATGGATCTTGTTCAGTTGACATTTCAACATGATTACGAGATCAGATTTATTGAATTAATG
>JBBRXC010000120.1:0-4653 GCA_038248745.1 Peptostreptococcales bacterium
CCTTTAGAATGGTATGATCAAAATATTTGTTTAATTTCATGGCAATATGTTCCTCCTTTAAAATGGAATCTATTGAATAAATAACAAAGTGAGAATAATAATATTTAAGTCAATTATATTATACAACGAAGCATTAGGCAAGTTTCTACAAGATGACGATCGCGTCAAGTTAGAATGGGAAAAATAAAGCTGGAGATTTCCCATTGTTACTTATTCAGTTTTAAATCCCTCTGATTCCCCTTAGCATAATTGCCAGTTGGGTTCTTTTGCCTTGATTAAGCGCAGGTAAATTATCAATAGTTTCTCCGCTTACCTTTTTCCATTTTTTCTTTGCTACCTTTAAATCTAGTTCAATTATTCTTGCTTCTCTAATTCTTTCCTGTTTTTTCTTTAAAGTAAGGTCATACACGTTGCCGCCATTTGCTCGAAACACTCTTAGCCTAGCCATTTGATCTACACCTTCTCTGCTCCATCCCAAAGGCCTTGAACTCAGACGATCAGAGTATATATGACTAATGTGTCCTTCTGCACTACATCCAACATAATCGCGTACGTAATGGTATTTAATGCTGTCAAAGTGGTTAAGGATATAGGTCCTCATCTTAAGTATTGCTGCTACTTTTGTTTCCGATTCAGTCATGTCCTCTATTGTGTCAAACACAACCTTGAGATATTCTTTATCCTCAGATTTGATTGCTCTCCATATTTCTCGTTCTCCGTTTTCAATATGGCCTCCCGCTTTCTTTATTGCCTTATTCAAATGATATCTATCAAGAACAAAAATACTTTTGCTGATGAAACTCCCACCTGTTTTTATCCATCCTGCCCCATCTCCAGATAAATATATCTTATCGATTTTTTCATAGTCATATGCCTGGTATACATAGTCTGCAACCTCTGTCCAAAGATCCTCCGACTCTCTATACATGCCTCCAAAATATCTTGGTCTTATCAGTTCCCATCTGTCTTTTCCAACCAATCTTTTTCCTTCATGCACATAGACAAGCTTGGGTTCTGCACATCCACCTTTTTGCAAGGCTACATGATCCTCATCCGCTTCAATGTAAATGACTTTTGGTGTGCTTTTATTTTTGACTATCTTTACAGCATGATTCTCAGTTCCACCAATTTCTCTTATGGAATTCATCACGCTTTGGCTTGATATTTCCAGCTGCTCTGTTGCCTTTTTCCCACTTCTCGCATAGGGAGTTTCTATGGCTTCTTCTATTAACCTGGCTTTTAATGACACATCCATTTTATCATATGGTCCAATTCCAACAAGCTCATCCGAAAGATAACAATGTTCATTTTTGTGTTTGTTCTTGTAATATGTTCTCTGGTAGTGAATTTCTCCAAATAGTGTTGCATAGGTATTCGGTGCAGCTTTCTCTTTTACGTACCAATTTTGCTTTCGCCTTGCGTCATTTCTCACCATCAAATCCATTGTTTCAAGTGCTTCAGTAATGAGCATACTGCCCACATTATCAAGTGTCTTCTTAATTTCAAGAATGAGCTCCGAAATATCTTTCTTTTCTGTTATCATTTTTTCAAAATTTTCTTCAAATCCTTTAGTGATTAATTGTGCAATTTCGATTATACTGTTATTCATAAGAGTGCCTCCGTTATTTTTGTTTTTCTTCAATTAACATAATAACATATGAGGGCACTCTTATTCTATTTTTGACTTTATTTTTCCCATCCTAACTTTACACTATGGCCTTGAAATATAATGACACAGATGAGGTTAAATGATGACTAAAATTCTTTATAAATTGTTTATTAAAAACTTCGAAGATACAGAAAATCCAAAGGTCAGGGAACAATATGGCAAACTTGCAGGAATTGTGGGAATTGTTACCAATCTTTTTATTTGCATTTTAAAAATCACACTTGGTCTTTTTCAAAATAGTATCGCTGTCATTGCCGACGGAATAAACAATCTTTCAGATGCAACTTCTTCTATCGTTACATTGTTGGGATTCAAGCTTGCTGCAATACCTGGAGATGAGAATCATCCCTATGGGCATGCTCGAATGGAATATTTGGCTGGTATGATCGTCTCTATGATTATATGTTTTGTCGGATTTCAATTGTTGTTAATCTCCTTTGATAAAATTCTCCATCCACAACCAATAGACTTTAACTATCTTACAGTTATTATTCTTATAATATCAGTACTGATTAAAGCATGGCAGATGTTTTTTAATCGTAAAACATCAAAAGCGATTCATTCAGTGGCCTTACGGGCAACTGCAGCCGATAGCAGAAACGACGTTATTACAACAATTTCTATTCTGATAAGCTTATCCGTCGGTTATTTCACGGGGCTTCAACTAGATGGCATAATAGGGTTTTTAGTTGCTCTTTTTATAATTTACTCAGGTATAATGCTTCTTCGAGAAACATCAAGTCCTCTTCTTGGCGAATGCCCTGATGAAGAACTTGTTGTTGCCATTAAAGAAGAAATTTTTAAGTATCCTGGTGTATTGGGAATTCACGATCTTGTTATTCATAACTATGGTCCAGGCAAAAGTTTAGCTTCAGTACATGTTGAAGTCGATGCTAAAATAGATATTATGGAAAGTCATGATATGATTGACAATATCGAGAAAACGCTATCCAATGTACTGAATATTCACATCGTAGCCCACATGGACCCTGTCATCAAAAATGATCCATTAACAAAAGATCTTTCTCAGCACATTCAAGGAATCATTGAGAATCTCGAGGGTGTGGCCAGCATGCATGACCTGCGAATAGTTCCCGGTCCCACTCATACAAATATTATTTTTGATGCCGTTTTAAGGCCTTCCTGTACACTTCAGGAAGATGAGATTTGTGCCATTATTGAACAAGAGGTTCAAAAAATAAACCCATCCTATTTTGTAGTGATAACGTTTGACAAAAATTATAACTTCCTATAATTCTAAAAAAAATCTGCCGAACAATTTATGACTTTTGTTCTGCAGATTTTTATTTTTACCCAGTACTTACTGTTCCATATAATGTTCTTTTAAATTTTTTATTTCTTTTGCGTACCCATCCAGCTCATTTGGTGTTTCTAATATAAATGGTAAATTCTTCAATCTTGGATGATTAATGACTCTTGCAATGGCTTCTGTACCGATATACCCTTCTCCTATTTTAGCATGCCTGTCCTTGTGGGCCCCAAAAGGGTTCAGGCTGTCATTTATATGTATTGCTTTCAGCAAATTTAGTCCTACAACCCTGTCGAATTCTTCAAGAACTCCGTCAAAATCATCTACCACATTGTACCCCGCATCGTTTAAATGGCAAGTATCCATGCATACTCCCAATTTCTCAGAAAGCTCAACACGATCAATAATAGCCTTCAATTCCTCAAATTTGCTTCCAACTTCACTGCCCTTCCCTGACATTGTTTCTAAGAGGACCAATGTTGTTTGCTCCGGTTTCAGTATTCTGTTGAGCATTTCTGCAATCATTGCGATTCCTTTTTCCATTCCTTGGCCAACATGACTCCCGGGATGGAAATTATAATAGTTTCCAGGCAAATATTCCATTCTCATCATATCATCCAAAAGAATCATATGGGCAAAATCTCTAACCTTTAAATCTGCTGAACAAGGATTCAACGTATATGGGGCATGAGCAACAAGTTTACCAAAGTGATTTTCCGTCGCAAGTTTTAAAAATTTCTTGATATCTTCTTCATCAATTGCCTTTGCCGCGCCCCCTCTTGGATTTCTTGTAAAGAACTGAAAGGTATTTGCCCCGATGCTCAGGGCTTCTCTTCTCATATTTTCATAACCTTTTGAAGATCCTAAATGACAACCAATATATAACATCGTATTTACTCCTTATAATGGGATTTACTAGATTGTTTCTTCCATTTCATATATTCCTTCCAGGGCAAAAACGGTTTCTTCACAAATATTCGTTGCATAGTCAGCGATTCTTTCTAAACTGGCCGCAATAAAAAGAAACATGATGCATTGCTTTGCATGGGTAGAATCTTTTTCTGCCATTTCCAAAAGTTCTTTATAAATGTCTCTAAAAAGTTCATCCACTTCTTCATCTGCCTTCCAGACCTTTCTTGCTAAGCGAAGATCTCTGTCTACAAATGCCCTGATTGCATTTTCTACCATTTTTGCCGCCATATCAGCCATTCTTGGAATATCTATTAACTCCTTAATATACTCCTGATTTTCAAATCTCAAGGTATATTTTGCTATGTCTTCACAATGATCGCCTATTCTTTCCAAGTCTCTGACCATTTTCATGATTGATATGCAATATCGAAGATCTCCAGCAAGTGGCTGCTGGGTCGCTAAAAATTTATAGCATTTATCATTGATTCTATCATCCATATCATCAATTGCTTCATCCCCGTCAATTATTTTTCTTGCCAGATCTAAATCTTTTTCCTTTAAGGATTTCACTGCGTTGATGATCGTTTCATAAACCAGATCCGTCATATTTAAAATTTCATCTTTAATATCTCTCAGTTCTTGCTCCATCTGTGGTCTTGGTGTCATGGTAATGCTCCTTTCTATTTTATCCAAATCTTCCAGTAATATAATCTTCTGTTTTGGGGTTTTTTGGGTTTGAAAACATTTGCGCGGTATTGTCAACTTCTAAAACTTTACCATTTAAGAAAAATGCCGTATTATC
>JBBRXC010000121.1:0-4630 GCA_038248745.1 Peptostreptococcales bacterium
AAGTATTTAATGTTTACGATTGATAATATTAACAGATTTTTTAAGCTGGATATAACCACATTACACATTATATTACCCATTGGCATTTCATTTTTTACTTTTCAAGCCATTTCATACGTGATTGATATATATAGAGGTAAAGGAAGTGCTCAAAAAAATCCTTTAAATGTGGGGTTATATATTTCATTTTTCCCTCAGCTCATAGCAGGCCCAATCGTTAGATATGAGACTGTAGCGGATCAAATAATGAACAGAAAAGAAACGTTCAGTGGTTTTTCTGAAGGCGTTACAAGATTCCTGGTGGGATTTTCTAAAAAAATATTACTAGCAAATAATTTCGCCTTGCTAGCGGACAAGGCTTTTTCTGTTCAAAGCGATCAGCTTTCTTTTTCATTTGCTTGGTTTGGCGCAATTTGTTATACCCTTCAGATTTATTTTGATTTTTCAGGCTATTCGGATATGGCGATTGGACTTGGCAGAATGTTTGGGTTTAAATTTCCAGAAAACTTCAATTATCCTTATATTTCAAAATCAACCACAGAATTCTGGAGAAGATGGCATATTTCGTTAGGGTCATGGTTCAGAGATTACGTCTATTTTCCATTAGGAGGAAGTCGATTAAATAATAAGTTTAGACTGGTCTTTAACCTTCTTGTGGTCTGGTCACTTACTGGCCTTTGGCATGGAGCAAACTGGACGTTTATCTTATGGGGTCTTTTGTATTTTGTTTCAATATCAGCGGAAAAATTAACTGGGTTTGAAAAGATTGGAGAAACAAAAGGCTACTCTTTCAGTATCTCTTTTTTAAAACATGCTTACACGCTTTGCCTTGTCATGTTTGGGTGGGTGCTTTTTCGAGCCGAGAATATTTCCTACGCATTGGATTACATGAAAGCCATGCTTTCCTTTGGAAGGGGTTCTTTTATTGATGCAAATACCTTTGTTTATTTTAACGAAAATTGGGCTTTTATCATCTGTGGAATTTTGTTTTCCATGCCACTAGGGAGGACGTTTAATAGATGGCTGTATAATGATAAAACAAATAAAGCAAAAGAACTATTCATTTACATCTGGCCATTTATTTACTCACTTGGTTTAGTCTTCCTATATTTAATTTGCTTGTCCTATTTAGTGAAGGGCTCTTATAACCCGTTTATATACTTTAATTTTTAGAATAGGGAGTAGAGATGTTAAAAGATAAATTAACCGCATTACTATTTGTTCTAGTAACAATCGGTCTGATCGTCGGGATGTTTACCTATAAAGATAATCACCCGATACAGGATTTTATAAATGAATACAGAAACACTGTGGTAGCAGGAACCCCACTGATTGATAGAATTAGTGGAGCGATAGACGCTGCAGAGACCATTATGATCCGAGATACCTATAGACGTTCGGATTTTAATGAGTTATTTGGATATGTGCAAAAAAGTCTTGGCAAGGATATATTGCAGGACCCCGAATATGGTCAAATATATAAAACAACTGCCAATCAGATTACTTTTTCGGTGAAAGAAAAAGATGTAGCGCCAGCAATTAAAAGTATAGTCGCGTTAAAAAAGGAGCTGGATGCGCTGGGTATACCCCTTCTATATGTACAGGCGCCATTTAAGGTATCTGAGGATGCGCAGACTTTACCCCTGAATATTATTGATTATGCGGATATCAACGCGGATCACTTCCTGAAGGGATTGGAAAAAAATCATATTGATTATCTGGATCTCAGACCACTTTTAAGAAATGGTGTGAAGACACAAAACGAATTATTTTTTGATACAGATCATCATTGGAGAATAGAAACTGCTTTTGATGCAACCTGGTTTATAGGGAAATTGCTAAATAAGGAATATGGATTTAGTATGGATGAAAAACTGATGAATGTAGAATCTTATCATAAAAAAACTTATGAAAAATTCTTTCAAGGGTCCATGGGTAGAAGAGTTGGTGTCATCTATGGCGGTATTGATGATTTTACGCTTATTACACCAAATTTCCAAACAAACCTTACGGTTGAACGGCATGACAAGAATTATGATGAAGTGATCACTGGATCTTTTGATGACGCTATGCTTGTTAAAAGTAATATAGACGAAAAACTGCCAATAGATACAAACAGGTATGCAGTGTATAGGGGAGACTACGCTGAACTGGTTTTAAAAAACAATTTAGAAGCATCAAATACGGTGATTCTCATTAAAGATTCTTTTGGATTGCCGGTGTATTCTTTTCTGGCGCCAGCAATAAAAGAAACAAGAGCTTTAGATATGAGATATTTTGATAGAAATGTGGTAGAATATGCAAAGGGGAATAAACCTGATGTTGTAATTATTATGTATAATGCAGACAGTTTTAATAATGAGATGTTTGACTTCAAGCTAAATCAAGGGGGAAAAAATGACTAATTTAAAAGGACTTAAAAAAATTACTTCTTTATTTTTGTGCTTATTTTTAATAGGCAGTACTTTTATGGGGTTTGGGTATCAGGATGGTTTTGGAAATATTTCTTTTGAATCATCAAAAATAATATTTGATGATGTTACCTATGGGGAAATGGTGGCGCAAAACCCTACAAACGGGTTAGCACATGCGTATGTCATCAATGCCAACACCCAGACCAATGGCATAAAAGCCATGGTTTTTAACGGGGAAGTAAGAGGCACCTATACTTTGGCAAATATGATTAAATACGCTGAAGAACAGGGATATAAGGTGTTGGGGGGAATTAACGGTGATATATTTGATACCTCTACAGGGACGCCAAAAGGGTTAACGATGCATCAGGGGAATATTATCACTTCTGGCTATGATCCGGATCGCTCCCTTGTTTTTGACATCGACGGAAAAGCGTCCATGCAAAATGTCAATTTGACCTATGGGTTAAAAGGCTTTATCAATTCAACACAAACCATTATCACAACAACGCCAGCTGTCACAACAACAACAGCTGTCACGGTACCTTCTGATGAAGCTATCGAAGTTGTCATGACACCGGAAGAGAGCAATACGTCAACAAATGTGACCCAAAAGGAATTCACCACGAATATTGGTTTTTTTAATGTTCCTCAGGGAGGGGCCAACGGATTACATTTATTTAACAGACATTACAGCAAATCAACTAAAACTTCCGGAAATTGTGTGGAAGTGGTGATAGATACAGGAAGTTCAGATAACATCCAGTTAAAAGTAAACAAGACGATAAAAGGTGTTGTTAAATCAGTAAAAATGAACACTTCCAATACGCCAATCGGCGCCTCAGAAGTTGTATTGTCCGCTGTAGCCAACTCTACTTCGGCACCAACGCTGAACAATATGGCAGTTGGTAGTGAGGTTGAAATATCGGTTACGGATAACAATAACATGGGGTTGGAGAACGCGGTGGAAGCGATGGGAATATATTATTCAATCGTTGCCAATGGTAAAATTGATACAATCGGCACAAATCCAAACCCAAGAACAGTTGTTGGTATTAAGGCAGATGGCAGTCTTGTCTTATATGTTTTAGATGGCAGACAACCTGCTGTATCCAATGGACTTGGGTTGATTGATACGGCAAAACATATGATTGCGCTTGGATGCGTTTCAGCATTTAATATGGATGGGGGCGGCTCATCCGTTTTATATGCAAGGCTTCCCGGACTGGAAAGTGTGTCAACCTTAAGAAATTCACCTGCTCAAGCCTCTCAAAGAAGCGTTTCAAACGGACTACTTCTTGTTTATAAGGGAACTGGCAGCAATGTGGCTGAAAATCTTCATATTTACCCTGAATTAACTCTTTCTATGTCTGGCGCAGATGTTCAAATAGGAACATATGCCTCAAATAATTTATATGAAAAAATGAGGATGCCAGGAAATGTTTCTTACAGTCTCTCTGGGGAGGAAGGAAGCATTACCAGCAATGGTCTTTTTACAGCAGGCAATACCCCGGGGCGCGTCACAATTAATGCCTCAAGTGGAACTCTTTCCGGTTCTACAGAAGTTGAGATCATAGATCCAAGCAATTTATCATTCTCGCCTTCTGTTTCCAAATTGATTCTAGATATCAATCAAACGGCTGATATTGATATGAAGGTTAAAACCGGGGCATCTACAGTTCATTCAAAAGACAGTTTATTTAGCTGGAGCTGTGACCCGGAAATTGGTATAATAGATGGAAATGGAAAATTCAACGCGACTTCGACGAATAATGTAACTGGCAATGTTTATATAGAATATAATGGGTATAAAATTACGGTGCCAGTAAAGGTTGGAAGAGAAATTATCGATTTTGCTGATACAAAAGATCACTGGGCCAGAGAATTCATCGGAAAGATGGCAGCCAGAGGTTTAGTCTGTGGTGTTGGGGATAACATGTTTATGCCAGATACACAAATCACAAGAGCTCAGTTTCTTGCCATGCTTGCGAAAACCGTGACGAATTTGGATTTGGACAGTTATGCAAAAACAGATTTTGTGGACGTGACTTCAAATGACTGGTATTACAAATATGTAAACTGGGGTTTTAGAAGTAGTATTGTAAATGGTTTGGATGAAAAAACCTTTGCGCCGAATGCTTATATTACAAGAGAGCAAATGACGATTATGCTTTGCAATTTTTCCAGGTCGCTGGGCATTGCAATGCCACAAATAA
>JBBRXC010000122.1:0-4583 GCA_038248745.1 Peptostreptococcales bacterium
AAAAAAACAAGAAATCACCATTGTTCATGAAAATAAGGAAGGCAAAAAACTTTTATCTACAGGAACACCTTTGTTTGGGTCAAATGGTGAGATGATAAAAATAATAACCACCTCCAGGGATATCACAGAGCTGAGCCTTCTTCAGAATAAATTAGAATCCATGGAAAAAACATTAAAACATTTGAAAGACAAAAACGTCTTTTCGTCTGACGAATTGATTGCAAACAGTCCTTCCATGTTTAGTGTCCTTCAATTAATTAAGAGGCTGGCCGATTTAGATTCCACCGTTCTGATTACTGGAGAATCTGGCGTCGGCAAGGGCGTTGTGGCAAAACTGCTTCACGAAAACGGCAACCGTTCAAAGCATCCCTTTGTAAAAGTTAACTGTGGCGCAATTCCAGAAAATTTAATGGAATCAGAGCTTTTTGGATACGAGCCAGGTTCCTTTACCGGCTCAAGAAACGAAGTAAAAAAGGGATTGTTTGAAGTCGCTGATAAAGGGTCCATTTTTTTGGATGAAATATCTGAACTTCCCTTAAACCTTCAGGTTAAACTACTACAGGTGATTCAAGAAAGAGAAATCAAAAGAGTGGGGGGCATCAAAAGCATCCCTATTGATGTGAGAGTGATTTCTGCAACAAATAAAGAACTTCATAAGCAAGTGCTGTCCGGTGCATTCAGAGAAGATTTGTATTACCGATTAAATGTTGTTCCCATCAACGTTCCCCCTTTAAGGGAGCGTTATGAAGATATCCTTCCTTTAATACAATCCATTCTGGATGCCTCAAACAAAAAACTGAATGACAATAAAACCATTGCCCCCACAGCATTAACCATACTTTTAAAATATAGTTGGCCTGGCAATGTGAGAGAAGTGCAGAATATTATAGAAAGATTGGTGATTACTACGAGAGGAAATGTGATCATGCCCGAGAACATTCCAAGTTTTATTCAGTCATCTGTTGTTGGTCTCTCTATTTCCAATGCGGGGGACTTTACATTAAAAGAAATTTTACAAAAAGCAGAAAAAGAAATGCTTCTGCTCTCTTTTAACAAACATAAATCTACCAGAAAAATGGCAAAAGCCCTTCAGGTAAGTCAGCCAACCATTGTCAGGAAACTCCATAAATATGGGATTCTTTCTAGTGAGTCATTATAGTATCACGCGAACCATTTTTGTATCACATCCTTTTATATTTTCGTCCGTCCCTTTAGACTGCAAACAGACACCCTTTCTTTCATAGATTAAAATATATTGATTTCTTCATACAACTTACCGATACAATTTTGTATCATTAAGTTGTATTGTTTTTTTATTCTGTAATATATATTTCAATTTTTTACTTTTAGCATATCGGTGCGAACGTTGAAAGCGATGGGATTTAACAACTAGCAATCTCGTATACAAGATACATTGGCTATTTAGGGGTATTCTCCTTGTCTTGGCACGGGTCTTGCTTTATAATTAGAGTATCAACAGGAATGTTGAATAAAATGTCACTTTAATCTTATAGGAGGAAAAAATATGTCACTTAATTATGAAGAGTATATCTTAGATCTTATTGCTAAAGGTCATGCTGCTCAGGAAATCGCCAATGGTTACGACCAGGCAATGGTGGATAAATTAACTGCCGCAGTAGCTTATCAGTTAACAAAGCCAGAAGTTGCTTTAAAGTTTGGAGAAATGCTGGTGGAAGAATCCGGTATGGGTGTTGCCAAAGATAAGCAACTTAAAATGTACGGTAAAGTCAAAGGTTCATACTTCCAGATGAAGGGCAAAACTTCAGTTGGGCTGTATGCAGTAGACGAAGAAATGGGAATAGAAACTTATGCAAAACCTATGGGTGTTATTGGTGCACTTGTTCCAGTAACCAACGGAGAAGCTACTCCAGTTGTCAAGGCTCTTATGGCGCTTAAAACTAGAAATGCCATTATCCTTGCACCACATCCAAAGGCAAGAAAAAGTAATTTTGCTGTAGTTGAAATGATTAGAGAAACTATCGTTAAAATGGGCGCTCCGGCAGATTTAGTTCAGGCGATTGATCCTGAATATGTATCCATCGAAGCTTCAGGAATCTTGATGAAAAAAGTAGACTTTATTCTGGCAACTGGTGGAACACCAATGGTTAGAGAAGCATACTCCTCTGGCAATCCTGCAATCGGCGTAGGAACTGGAAACGTTGTAACTATTATTGACGGAACCAGCGACCTTGATGCTGCAGCTGACATGATCATACGTTCAAAAACTTTTGATAACGCTACATCATGTTCAACAGAAAATAATATTGTCGTTTTAGAAAGCTGTTATGATGATTTCATTGCTGCTATGACTAAAAAGGGCGCGTTCCTACTAAAAGAAGGGTCAGCTGAAAAAGCTAGACTTCAAAAGGCGTTATGGCCTCTATCCCCAGAAAATCATGATTTAAACAGACACATTGTTGCTCAGTCTGCTGAAGTAATTGCTGCAGCCGCTGACATCAAAGTACCTGCTGGGACAAAGGTACTTATGGCAGAAGAAAACGCAGGATTCGGAAACAACTTCCCATTCACTGGAGAGAAACTTTCACCTGTATCCGGCATTATGAAAGCCAAAGATTTTGATGATGCTCTTGTAATCCTTGAAAAGATCTTAGACTATCAAGGAAAAGGACACAGTATTGGAATCCATACCACCATCAAAGATAGAGTCACTAAGCTTGGTGAAGTAGTACCAGTATGCAAGGTTTGCGTAAACCTTCCTCAGTCACTTTCAAACTCCGGTTCATGGACTTGCGGTTTCCCTATGTCAATGACTCTTGGTTGCGGCACTTGGGGACACAACAGCCTTTCCCATAACGCTACTTGGAAAGATCTATTAAACTTCACATACGTTGCTAGAGAAATTCCTTCATTCCAACCTAAAGATGAAGATTTATTCCCTGCAGAAATAGTTGAAGCATTAAAATAACCCACTAATATTACAAAATATTAATTATAAAAGGAGAAAATAAAATGTCAGCAATTAAAGATATGAGTTTGAAATATAACTTACATTCATGGAGTGCACAGGGCAAACTTAACCCTATGGTAGTAACAAAAGCAGAAGGAATCTATTTTTGGGATGAAGATGGAAAGCAATATGCTGATATGTCATCACAGCTTGTAAACCTAAATCTTGGTTATGGAAACAAAGCAATCATTCAGGCAATTAAAGACCAGGCAGAAAAAATGGCATTTATGGGACCTGGATACGCAGTAGACGTAAGATCAGAAGCAGCTAAAACAATCGTTGAATTTTCAGGATTAGAAGGAGCAAAAGTATTCTTTACGAATGCTGGCGCTGAAGCCAACGAAAATGCACTTAAAATAGCAAAAGCATATACTGGCAGATGGAAAGTATTCTCAATGTTTAGATCATACCATGGTTCAAGTGCAGGTGCTGGAAATCTTACTGGAGAACCAAGAAGATTTTCAAGTGAACCAGGTATGCCAGGATTCATCAAATTTGATGGCCCTTATGCATACAGAGCTCCTAAAGCTTGTAAATTCGAAAGCGAAGCTGATGTAACTGCATTCTATCTTGAGCTTCTTGAAAATCAAATTAAATATGAAGGAACAGCTTCAGTAGCTGCTATTTTCATGGAATCTGTAGTTGGTTCAAACGGAGTTTTAATTCCACCAGCAGGTTACATGAAGGGCGTAAGAGCTCTTTGCGACAAATATGGTATCCTAATGGTATGCGACGAAGTTATGGCCGGATTCTATAGAACAGGTAAGGCTTTCGCGTTCCAGAACTTTGACGTAACACCAGATCTTGTAAGTTTCGCAAAAGGCGCAACTTGTGGATACCTTCCACTTGGTGGAGTTCTAGTAACTGAAAAGATTGCTAAGCACTTTGATGATAATAAAATGTTCTGTGGTCTTACTTATAGTGCTCATCCAATGGGATGCGCAGCTCTTCTTGCAACAATTGGCGAGTACAAGAGACTTGAAATTGAAAACAATGTTGCTGCAGTAGGTAAGGTTCTTGGAGAATTGTTAGAAGACATAGCTAAAAAGCACGTTTGTGTTGGACAGGTTAGATATATTGGTCTATTCTCAGCAATCGAACTTGTAAAAAACCAAGCAACCCACGAAGCACTAGTGCCATTTAACAATGATACTGAAGGCCTAATGGCTAAAATCGTTGGCATGCTTAAAAAAGGCGGATTCTCAACTTATTCACACGAAAATATGCTTCTAGTCACTCCTCCTCTTATCATAACTGAAGAGGAATTAAGAGAAGCCATGAAAATAATGGATGAAGTTCTTGACTCTGTTGACAATATGGTAAAATAGATCTTTAACAAAATGATAAAATAGGTCTTTATCAAATATGGAAAAATACTCCGGACATGAAGCGTTGAAATGCTTCTGTCCGGAGTATTTTTTATATTTTTTGTGAACATGTGTTTACATTATATCCTGGGTTCTGCAGCAAAAATGATTAAAAATAGGCCTCAATCCTTTGCAAATAAAGGGATTGAGGCCTTGTAATTTTGTCATAAAGTTGTAGCGTATTTTCTACTTTTTAGTTGCAGCGAAAACTTTTTTTATCTCTCCCA
>JBBRXC010000123.1:0-4546 GCA_038248745.1 Peptostreptococcales bacterium
ATACAAGGATACCAAGGTCTTTCAGGGCTTGATTGACCAGTGCTATAAAGTGAATTGGTACAGTTATTCAAAACGAACGTTTAACGGTCCGGCGGCGGTTATAAAATATATCGGACAATACACAAATCGCATTGCAATATCCGATTCGCGCATCGTTTCCACAGATGAGAAATCGGTCACATTTGTTGTGAAGGATTACAAGGAAAAAGCGAAAAAAAGACTTCTCACCTTATCAAACGATGAGTTCATCCGAAGATTTTTACGCCATGTGCTGCCAAGTGGCTTCGTGAAAATACGGTATTATGGACTTCTTGCCAACAGGAATAAAAAAACAAAACTCGCTTTATGCAGAAAGCTCACACAAAGCCCCCACTATACCCCCGAATTTGAGGGAATGACCAAAGTGGAAGTTCTATGCTTGCTTGTGGGGCGGGATGTTTTACTATGTCCAAACTGTAAGAAAAAAAGATTGGAGATTGCCTTTTCCTTCGGCAGTAACGCTTCGCCATAGCGTTACAAGAATTGAATAGCAACAATATTGTATTCCTCTGTATTGGGGAGGGGGGCTTATGCAAAAAAGTGTTGGTCTTTTTAAAAAAAGGTGTGATTGGGGACAAATATTGAAAAATCCACAATGCAATAGAAGATATTATAAAGGCTAGAAAAGATTGATTTTCCATATGTATGCAAGCCCCTGACTGCGCCTTCCTGCTTCCCTACTCACCCGACCGCGACTTCATTCTTCTGGACAATCAAAAATTTTGCGCATGATATAATGAAGGCTCAGCCGTGTTGGTCACCAACGGGCTGAGCCGGTTTTTATGCGCAAAACTTCCGATTGCTCCCTTTAAGAACCGTCCCCGTGTCACACCCGTGTCACACATTATACCTCTTTAAGAAGAACAGTTGAAGGGTGAAGCCATTTTAATGTATAATATTTTATAGAGAGCAGCACACAATGAATGCTTCGTAAACATAGTTTGTTAACTTAACCGAATTTGCACATAAATATACATATTAATTGTGAAGGAGAAGAAATAGTGAATAAAGAAATTGTTTTCCTAATTGAAGAATCAATAGATGGTGGTTTAGAAGCTAGGGCTTTAGGATACTCTATTTTCACAGAGGGTGAAACATATGAAGAAGTAAAGAGAAATATAAGAGAAGCCGTTAAATGTCATTTTGAAGAGAATGACATGCCTTGCATTATTCGACTTCACTCGGTAAAAGATGAGGTAATGGCATCATGAAAATTCCCCGAGATATAAGTGGATCTGAAATTATTAGCGCATTGACAAAACTGGGATATATCAAAACAAAACAAGTTGGGAGCCATATTAAACTGACCACCGTAGAAAAAGGTGTGCACCATGTCACCATTCCCAATCATTCACCTATTAAAATTGGCACTTTAAATAATATACTTAAAGATATTGCAGAACATTTTGCGATATCAAAGGAAGAACTGATTGAATTTATATTTTGAAACTAATAACACATTGAGATACCCTCGGTTAGAAAATAACGCCGGCTATACAATTTCATCTCCATCTTTTTCAAGACTGTAAAGATGAATTCCAAGGGCATCAGAAGCTTGTTCACATGCATGTTCACTCAATTTAGCAGCCAATGGAATAATTGTCTTAAACACATCTCCCCCGGTGACAAGAGTGACACGTGAATGCTCATAAAACAGTCGACAGAAAATAATCTGCCTCACGTACTATACAAGAACTGGGATTCCTCGAGTCAGTAACTTTAACTTGCCCATACTCACAACTTATCATAACACTGGACCCGTCATTTCGATAAATCGTCATATGTTCCTCAGGTCGTTTAAAGACCTCCATTGGATTTTGCATTTTTTCAAAACGCTTATAATCCGACAGTGGAAGAAAGAATTCTAAATCATTGATAACCCTCGCTTTCTTAAGACGCGAAGTTCTCTGGGATCCATTCATGTTTATCCAACTGTCTATGTACTGAACAATTTCTGTCATTTTTTCAATTGTTTCAGAAATGTTATCTATTTCTTCGATTCGCTTACCATCCAAAACACCTAGAATAATATTCTTATAATCATCCTTAGTTATTGTAACAGTCATCACATGTGGGCGATCATAGAATTGGCCATTTTCATATGTGATGCGATATTGAAATTGAAAATCCATTATTTTGCACCTCTAAGTCTTCATCATCTTGATCTTGACCAGCAAATATCAACTTGGTTTTTTAAACAAGGAAAAGGAATCTGCTGAAGTTCTAACGTCACATCAATTTGAGATATCATATCCCGCCTTTGACAGTACGGCTTCAACCTCGGCATCCCGAATAGGATTCGCCCCGGCGTACCCCTCCGGCTCATGCGTATCAAGATTCACATAGCGGGTTTCAAATGTGCGGGTTCCATCCGACGCAACAGAAAGGGTCACGTCTATATACCCCTGTCCATAAGCGCCGGGAACAACCACCGGCATGCCGTTCACCCATCCTTGAGCAACCGTATGGGTATCCCCACCGAACACAGCATCTACGCCAACGAGTTTTTCCGCAATGCTGAAGACGGTGCCGTGGCCAATGCCTTCGCTATCTACATACCCGCCCTCATGGATAAGAACCAGAATAACGTCTGCGCGTTGCCCGGCACGAATTTCAGTTACCTGTTTCTGTATGGCTTCTATATGTTCTACATAGGTAAAGGTAGCTTCTTTCTTCTTGAGCGAACGGTCTCTTATTTTGTTACTCGAAGACCCGATTACTGCCACGCGAAGACCATCTAACTGGAAAATGGCATAGGGTTTGAATAGCAACTCACCCGTCTTTTTCGAGAGAATATTGGCGCAAAGCACTGGAAAATCGCAATGCTTCAGTGTTTCCGACAAATAGACATCAAGGTCATAGGTTTCATATTCATTGTTGCCATATGCGGTGGCATCCACGCCCATCAACGACATTGCCGCCATGATGGGGGCATCATAATCCTTCTTGAACGTCTTTTCAGAACCATCCACATTGTCCCCACCACTCAGAATGAGCGTACTGTCTGGATTCTCAGCTTTCCGCTGCTTTAGGTTGGCCGCAAGAACCGATAGAACCGGCTGACCCTCCCCATTTTCCACCGTGCTGTGCAAGTCGGAGAAATGAAGAAAATGAACCGTTGCGACGATGCCTGTCGTGGATGTAGACTGAGAGACGTTGTCTGCCGGTGAAGTGGCCGGAGATGTGGCTGGAGAAGTACCGGCTGTCGGACCTGTGGGTTGAACCGCATTTTTTGGAAGAGAATCAGTAACTTCGGGGAGAACGCCCGGCAAAGAAGTCTCTATACTGGTCGACTCCTGAAATTGCGGATTATTTGTTGTCATTGATTTTGGGGTAAAATTCGGTGACATGGCACAACCAGCCAAGAGGATAATTATGCCTGTATAAAGCAAGATCACAGGAACACGGCGCGACACAAATTCCTGTATCGCACGCAAAAAGCAGTCTACAAAATAGACCAATCCTGACGAATGGACTCCCTTGTTCCCGTGGTGCCTATATCGTAATGCCATTTGCCCTCCTTTCCCATTTGATAACATTATACTGGAAAAATGACATTCAAAACAGGGATGCTTTCCTGGGACAGAATATAAAACATAAATAACATATAAATCTATTAAAGCTATTATTTAACATTTACTATGTAAAAAAATACCGCAGTTGCAGCGGTGGAGTCACTGTAATTGCGGTGTTTTCACGTAATATAAAAGTGGCTCGGCCATCAGAATCTATCGTTTTTATGCCATTTTTACATTTTTTTATAAACTCATCATATTAACGACTGAACCAACTATTTTGAACAGTCCTTCTCACATTAAATAATGATACCATACGAAAAATGTTGAATATTGTCACTCTATTACATATTTTCAATTAAAGGAGTGTGTCATCGCAAGCCATATAATAATCAAGTGCCATTTAATAAGAATTAGCCTGATACACCCTTTCATAACAACCATCACAAAAAGACCGTTTATCCAAACTACCAATCTCTGAATCCGAAAGCGACCCTTTCATCTTTTCCAACATCTCAGCTATCCTCAAGTGTACATTTTCATACGAACCGTCCCCATGTCACACTGGACAATTCATCACACCGTGTGTGACGAATTGAAAAAACATGACGGACTAATGGACTTATTAAATCGAATGTTTCCCTGCAAAAGAAAATGGTATGACACAATTCCTGCCAGTACATTTGTAAGCATCTTCATTGTGCATTTTTTCAATGATCTCTTGGGAATTCAAATGCCCAACTTCTGCAATAACTGCATCTAAGATTTCAATTTCCTCAGCAGTAAGCTCTTTGATTTGAAAGTCTGCTGCAGCATGGAATTTGTAGCCCATGCGGTCCGAATCATATAAAACCGTTTCAAATTCAACACCATCCAAATCTAAAATCTGCTCATATCCTTCTGGTACTGCACCCATTGGCAATGCCTTATATACCAGACCGGTTATGGACCTTCCTCTTCTTTTATAGCTTACATTGTCTCCATACCATAAC
>JBBRXC010000124.1:0-4514 GCA_038248745.1 Peptostreptococcales bacterium
TCCTCCAGGATTTTTTCCAGTTCAGCTTTTTCAAAGTGGTATTTTTTTCTACAAAACTGGCAAACCATTTCGGCCTGACCATCTTCATTAATAATTTGCTCTAAATCATTTTTTCCTATGGTCATAAGAACCTGTTCTAATCTTTCCCGAGAACAGTCGCATTCCCACTTCAATTCTCTGCTGCCAATTTTCTCTACCTTGTATTCCTCCGGCATCTCCTCAAATATATTTGCCAGAAGATCATCAAGCAACGCTGTTTCTGTTTTGCCTGCAGCTTTTAACAGTACCTCTTCAATCAACGTAGATAGAGGTTTCATCCCATCGATAAGTTTTTCTAGGGCGTCCACAGATTCCGGCTGAAATTCTGGCAACATCTGTATGATCATTCCCCCAGCTGCCAGAACTTTTTGGTCTCGGCCCACTTTTACACCCAGGGCAACCGAAGAATTCTGCTGCTCAGATATATAAAAGTAGGCGGTCAGATCATCCGCAATTTCACCTGTTACAAATGCTATTTTACCCACATAAGGTTCCTTTAAACCAATATCCTTAATAACTGTCAATTCTCCTATGCCTAAGGAGCCCCCCACATCCAGTTTTCCGGCTTCCGTCAGAGGGAGCTGAACATCTGGATTTGCAATATAACCCTTTACTTTGCCCTCCCCAAGCGCCGTTGCCAGTATCTGCTTGGCTGGCCCGTCTCCTTTGAAGTGAAGGGTCAGTTTTTCTTTGTCACCCTTCAGTAATAAACCCATTAAGCCTGCTCCCGTTAAGACTCTTCCAAGCCCGGCGGTTGCCAGTGGTGTTGTATCATGTATCTTTCTTGCTTCTTCAACCAACTCCGTTGTCATTGCAAGATAAACTCTGAATGATTTGCTTTTATCTATTCCTATTAATGCTTTTCCCATTATTTGCCCCCGTTTATTTTATTTAGTAATTTCTTTTATGATCATCCCAAGTTCTTCACGCAGAAGACCGAGTATTTCTTCGCTTTCAATTTTACTGTCTGCCTTCGATTCCATATATATTTTAAACTTAGGTTCCGTTCCAGAAGGCCTTAAAGCAAACCAGCAGTTATCTTGCAACACATATTCCAAAACATCTGAAGATGGCAGATTTGTAGGCCTTGTCCCACTAACCATACTACAATTACAGCTGTTTCCTTTTATGGTTCTTCTTGTCTGCTTTTTATAATCAACGATTTCAGCAATATTTTTGCCCGCAAATTTCTCATAATATTCCGTTCTGAAATGATTCATGATACCCGACATAATCTGCATACCTTTAGGTCCTTCAAAGGCAAATTCAAGCAAGTCATTTTTCCAGTATCCATATTGCTTATATAGATCTTCAAGCCTCTCAAACATTGTAAAGCCATGTTTTTTATAGAATCCCGCCATCTGGCAAATCAGCATTGCCGCATTCATGGCATCTTTATCTCTCACATAATCTCCAGTTAAATAACCGACGCTTTCCTCAAATCCAAAGATATACCTGGAGGACTGTCCTTTTTCTTCCAAAAGCCCTATCTGCTCCCCTATAAACTTAAATCCCGTTAAAGTTGTGATCATTTCAACATCAAATTTCTTGGCAATGCTGTCAATCATTTTTGTACTGACAATTGTTCTGACGGCAACAGGATTTTTAGGAAGTATTCTATAATTGCATATGAAATCAAATAATAGAGTCCCTACTTCATTCCCTGTCAGGGTTTTGATTTTTCCATAATCCAAGCAGGCAACCCCAAGTCTGTCTGCATCTGGATCCGTCGCCAGCAAAAGATCTGGGCTTTCCGCTTTGTCTGCAGCCGCATCATAAAGTTCTTTATATAATGCTTTCGCAAGGGCTAAGGCTTCCTCTTTTTCTGGGTTTGGATAAGGGCAAGTGGTAAAGTATCCATCTGGGTTTTCCTGTTCCTTGACTACATGGATGTTTTTAATGCCAATTTTTTTTAAAATTCTTCTGACTGGCTTATTTCCTGTTCCATTTAGTGGCGTATACACCACATTTAATTTCTCCAAATCACCGTCGACTGGAAGAAATTCTTTATACACCGCATCTATATAAGCACTTATTACTTCCTCCATGATATAAGTCAGCTCCCCGTGGTTTGGCGCCATGGATGGATCTATTTTAATGTCATTGAACAAATCCAGTTCTTCTATTTTTTTCGTAATTATTTTTGTGGCCTCAAGGGTTTCCTGGCAGCCATCCTTATTATAGACCTTTACCCCATTATATTTTGATGGGTTATGGCTTGCCGTAATCATGATTCCTGCATCACAATGGTAGTACCTTGTTGCAAAGGAAAGTGCTGGTGTAGGCATAAGCTCTTTATAAAGATATACATCTATTGCATTGGCCATCAACACCTTCGCCGCCGTTTTTGCAAAGAGTTCCGAATTTATTCGGCTGTCATAGCTAATCGCAACAGAAGGTTTTTTATTATTGCCATTTTTTAGTCTCTCTTCGTAATTTTCATTCACATAATTTGCCAAACCCTGTATGGCTTTAGCAACCGTATATATATTCATTCTATTTGTCCCGGCCCCAAGAATCCCTCTTAACCCGCCAGTACCAAATTCTAAATCTCTATAAAACCTATCTTCGATTTCTGGAAACGCTGTTTCTCCCTGTGCTTTCAATTCCAGCAATTCTTGCTTAAGCTTTTCTTCAAGCTTCGGTTCTTTCAACCATCTCTCGAAACCTTGCATATATTTTATCATTCAACTTACCTCCTTAGAATTTTAGTACCTATATTTTATCATAAAAACACCTTATTTACAAAGAAACGGTCAAAAAGTGGTCTTTCTGATATTTATATCGTCCATTGGTCATGAACGATGCCGACAAGATACCAGATGCCCCCTGTCTGTTCAAATACAAGGCGAAGGCTCTCCCAGTCCATGCCGCTGTATTGGGGGTCGAAGCCGGTAAAGTGAAACTCCACAAAAGAGGCGCCAGGATAAGCTGCTACGATATTGTTCATTGTATTTCCAGTCCCTATAATGATGTTATTGCCGATGAGATTAGGATTGGCAAAATCCACATCATAAACAAATTTATCAAAATAGTTCTGAGGCGTTAGCTGTATCGGATCTCCGGTACCATCGTAGGCCCCCCAGAGGTAAGTTCCTGCATCAGCAAGCAGAGCTGGTATCTGGGTGGCTGTAAAGACTTGATCTGCCCCGATATCGATGAAGGAATATGGCGTAAATCTCAATCCTTTGGTCGGATCAACGAAGGCTTCCAGGCCGGCCATATCTTGATTCTTTAAGAGGTTGATCGCATCTAAAGCTGTTGGTAAAAGGTTGCCGCTGGGAAGGATAACTGTTTGCGGTGCAGGGTTAGGTTGCGGTGTAGGGTTAGGATCAACTTCAGGGGCTTTTGCGCAACCCACAAAAGTTATTGTCATTAAAAGTAAAATCATAATTACTATCTGTGCTTTTGATTTCATGGCAGTACCTCCTTTTTTCTATTAAAATCTGTTTATTTTAACCATACATTTCTGGTCGCATTATATCATGCCCATTGGCATTTTCAAACACATATTTGATTTGCCAAATTTTCTGAAACCCTTTTCCCTTGCAGGCAAACGGCAATTGTAGTAAAATAGGCCTATTATAAAGAATATGAGGTTTCGTTATGTATATTAGAGAGTTATATAAAAAAAATGATCCGGTACTTTCTTTCGAGGTCTTTCCGCCAAAGCAGGCAAGCTCACTTGAAACCATCACAAACAGTCTGGTGGAAATGGCCAGCTTAAATCCAGGTTTTATCAGCGTCACCTATGGTGCAGGCGGTACCGGGAGCAACTCTATGACCACGAGTATTGCTTCTTATATCGAGAATACCTTGGGGGCAACACCCATGGCCCATCTTACGGCCGTGGCAGCAAAATCTTCTGATATATCGGCCACGTTGCAAGAGTTGAAATCCAATAATATTTTCAACATTATGGCCTTAAGAGGCGATTTACCCGAAGGTTTTTTAGGGAACCCTGACGGAGACTTTAAATATGCCTATCACTTGATTGAGTTTATCAAAAACTATGGGGATTTTTGCTGTGGAGGCGCTTTCTATCCAGAAGGGCATATCACCAGTGTGAACCTGGAGGATAATTATGATCACGCCTACACCAAACAAGCTGCAGGTGCTGACTTTTTAGTCTCTCAACTGTTTTTCGATAACGAAAAATTTTATGATTTTGCTGATACAGCAGGGAAAAAAGGAATTACAATCCCCTTAGTTGCGGGGATCATGCCAATCCTTGGTAAATCACAGGTGCAAAGAATGATTTTTCAATGTGGGGTGAGTTTACCTTCCGCCATTATTCGTATATTGCATAAATATGAAAACAATCCCGTTGACTTGCAAAAGGCTGGGATTGAATATGCCTGCAATCAGATTGAAGCTTTATTTGAACACGGGCATAAATTTATACACGTGTACTCAATGAATAAACCGGAAATCGCTGTTGCATGCAAAACAAAATTTGATCAACTAGTTTCAGA
>JBBRXC010000125.1:0-4501 GCA_038248745.1 Peptostreptococcales bacterium
ATTCCTTTTCTATCAAGGATTGTTCTTGTAATGGATACTTATGACCAGCTAACAAAAGGCGGTACGAAAAAAAATAAAAAGGAACAGAAGAAGATGCTTGAATTGATGGCATCCTATTCAGGAACATATTTTGATCCTAACGTGATCGAGACTTTCCTAGATGTTGTAAAATACAACGACTGATTATATATGAAGTCACAAATTATAACACAAAAAAATGTTTTGAATCCCAATGTATTCTCTTGCGCTTGATTAACTAAAGTAGTAGAATGAGTTTGTTTTGTAGTTATTATTTTAATATTTTAAGGAAATCAGGTGGAAAGAATGGATCAGGGATTAAAGAAAAAGTTCGGATTGCTTACTGCGATGGCCATGGTTGTTGGTATTGTAATAGGCAGTGGTGTTTTCTTCAAAGCGGAGAAAATTTTAACAGCAACAGGAGGAAACCTTCCTTTAGGTATTTTTGCCTGGGTGATAGGCGGAGTCATTATGATTTCCTGTGCCTATACTTTTGCAGTATTGTCAACAAGGTATGAGTATGTAAATGGGATTGTCGACTATGCAGAGGCAATGATGGGCAAAACGTATGGTTATTATGTGGGATGGTTTATGGCGTTGATTTATTATCCTACACTAACATCAGTACTTGCCTGGGTTTCAGCCAGATACACAGTCGTTTTGTTTGGTTGGGATATTACAGGCGGCCAGTGCATGACAATTGCAGGGTTCTATTTAATAGGGAGTTATGCTTTAAACGCTATGTCCCCAGTTCTTGCCGGTAAATTTCAGGTAGGAACAACGGTGATCAAGCTAATACCTCTTGGATTAATGGCCGTAGTTGGAACTGTAGTTGGACTAAATACCGGAATGACTATTCAAAACTTTACGACGTCAGTTGTGGAAGTTAACACATCGACGGCATTATTCACTGCAGTCGTTGCAACGGCCTTTGCCTACGAAGGGTGGATTATTGCAACCAGTATCAATGCAGAATTAATTAATTCAAAAAAGAACCTTCCAATCGCTTTGGTTTTTGGTACAGTTATTGTAATGGCAACCTATATTCTTTACTATATAGGACTTGCTGGAGCAGTTACCAATGAAACCATGATGGCTGGCGGAGAAGCGGGAGCCAAACTTGCGTTTGAAACCATGTTCGGAAATGCTGCTGGAACATTGATTTTTGTATTCATCATTATTTCGTGCCTAGGGACATTAAATGGATTAATGCTTGGATGCACAAGAGGAATGTATTCCATTGCTGCTAGAAATGAAGGCCTGAAGCCTGAAATGTTCAAACAGATTGATTCAGTTACTAATATGCCGACAAATTCAGCAATATTTGGTGTATTACTTTCCGGATTCTGGTTATTGTACTTCTATGGCGCTAATTTAACAGCACCTTGGTTTGGATTTTTCTGCTTTGATTCTTCAGAACTTCCAATTGTGACAATATATGCATCCTATATTCCAATCTTTATTGCTATGATCAGAAAGGAAAAAGATCTGAATACATTCAAACGTTTGATCATGCCATCTATTGCATTGATGGGCTGTGTATTTATGATCGTAGCAGCCATATTCTCTCACGGAATGGCAGTTGTTGCCTATTTGATTATATTTGCTGTATTTATGGGTTTCGGCGCACTTGCAGCGAGAAAACATAAATAGAAGACCTTGCCAATGAAGTGAAAAAAATCTATCGTTTGAAATTTAATGAAAACGCAGAAAATTTAATGAAAAACCTCCTTTGTGAAATCTTTGAAAGTAACCGCAAAGGAGGATTTTTTTGCACATTCCTAAACATATTGTTTGACAAAAAAGGAAAATTATGGTAATTTTTATGGGGGAGCAGCAAGATATTCAAGGTTGTAAAGTCCCCATAATAGGTTATAATAATAAGGAGGATTAAAAGCTTTTGACTTTCAATTCGAGTTGTTTAAATTATTTTAGGTAAGTTTGAAAATAGGAGAAATTATGAAGGAATTATTTATTTCAATGCTAAAAACGGATGATGAGATACAAGAATATTTTATTGTGAAATCTGTTTCCATAAAAGTTGGTGCTAACAATAAGCAGTATCTAGATTTATTGCTAGGAGATTCTTCAGGAGAAGCGCCATCTAAAAAATGGGATATATCAGACGGAGAATTATCTGCCATAAAAGAAATCAAGGATGGAGATGTTGTAAAAGTAAAAGCAACGGTAACCTCTTGGAATGGCCAAAAACAGATGAAAATCGGAAAAATCAGAGTAATTAATGAGCAGGACGAAATAAATTATGTGGATTTTATTAAGGCAGCACCAGAAGACCCAAAAGAAATGTATGATTATATATATGGAAAAGCATCGGGACTTGAGGATAAAGATTTAAACACACTTTGTACAAAACTGCTTATTGCAAATAAGGAAAAGCTAATGTATTACCCTGCGGCCCAGAAAAACCATCACGCGCAGAAATCGGGTCTTCTTTATCATGTGAAAAGAATGCTGATGACAGGAGAATTTATCTGTCAAGTTTACACAAATTTGAATCATGAACTTGTCATTGCTGGTGTTATACTTCATGACATAGAAAAACTAAATGAAATTGAATCAGATGAGATGGGTATTTCCTCCGGATATTCCTTTGAAGGGCAAATGCTGGGGCATTTAATCCAAGGAGTAAAGCTTGTAGACAGAGTTGCAGCAGAAATCAACATGCCTAGAGAAAAAGCGATTATGTTGGAACACATGATATTATCACATCATTATGAACCGGAATTTGGCAGCCCCAAGAAACCACTGTTTCCAGAAGCAGAAATTTTACATTATTTAGATATGATTGACGCAAGGATGTTCGATATGGAGGCCGCTCTTGATGTCACTGAGCCGGGAGAATTCAGTGAAAGAGTATGGACCTTAGATAACAGGAAGCTTTATAAAAGCAGTGATCAGGAGTAGAGTAAATGATTAAATTACCAAAGGATGTAAACAAGGTTATAAAAGTTTTAGAGGCTGGGGGTTTTGAAACCTATGCCGTTGGCGGGTGTGTAAGAGACTCGCTACTAGGACTGTCGCCAGGTGATTGGGATATTGCAACCGCAGCAAAAGTAGAACAGGTAATAGAGCGAATTCCTGAAGCAAAAATACTGAGCGAAAAATTTGGCGTCGCCCAGGTGAAATTTGATGACGGTAATATTGATATTGCAACCTTTAGAATTGAAGGCGCTTATAGTGACCATAGAAGACCCGATGAAGTGGAATTTATCACTTCCATCGAAGAGGATTTAAAACGGAGAGACTTTACTGTCAATGCTATCGCTGATAATCCAGATAAAGCCATGATTGACCCTTTTGGAGGTCGCGAAGATCTAAAGTCGAAACTGATAAAAACAGTTGGCAATGCTGCTGAAAGATTTGAAGAGGATCCTCTTAGAATGCTAAGGGCAGTCAGACTGGCAGCGGAGCTGGATTTTGATCTACATAAATCGGTCTACGACGGGATTTTAGAAAAAAAACACCTTATCGAAGGATTGAGTAAGGAAAGAATTCGAAATGAATTTGGAAAAATCATCACCTCAAAAAATACTGGAAAAGGTTTAAGAATGCTGGCCGGCGCAGGAATCATGGAATATATTGTCGGAGCAGAATGCAGCGAAAAAATGAGTAAGCGTGAAATAGAAAATTTCAATATTGTTGCGGACAATATTGATAAGACCATGCCAGTCATTGACAGAAGGCTGGGTCTTTTTTACACGGTGTTTAATGAAACAAGAGGGATAAAAGCGTTTAAAATGTTGGAATATGACGGTGGGATGGAACAAAAATTAACAGATGCTGTACTGTTGCTCTCCCAACTTTATTTCTTATCAAACAAATATGATTTTAAAAGATTCTTGGTTAAGTACGGGATGGATCGATATGATTATTTAAATGGCCTAGCAAAAGCGCAAAGAATCGTTTATGACCATGATGAAGTGAAAATATTGGCAAGGACGCATATCCTTGAAGACATCCGGAAGTTTAAAGAACCGATTTTTATTGAAGATCTGGCTATTGATGGGAATGATCTTATTGAAGAGGGCATTGCCGAAGGTGAAAAAATCGGGAACATATTACTGATGCTCATCGATGTTGTTCATATGAAGCCACATTTGAATACGAGAAGTGAAATGTTAAGATACGCAAGGCAGTTCAGCAAAAGCAAACTCGCCGCCTCTTTCAGAAAATTGAAATGGGTTAAATAATCATTATCCAAGGGAATAGATACAAGAATTCAATAATCTTTGCTAAAGGCAATTAGTCTAAAGGAAAACAGATGGAACAAAGACAGGGAACCATATCAGATATCATTTACAGAAACAAAGACAACGGCTATACAATAGCCGTTTTTGAAAATGCAGAGGAACAGTTCACTGGGGTGGGGTATATCCCGGCAACTGACAAGGGAAGAACCTTTAAACTGTCGGGAATCTGGAAGACACACGCAAGCTATGGAGAACAGTTTGCTATTTCTGAG
>JBBRXC010000126.1:0-4370 GCA_038248745.1 Peptostreptococcales bacterium
AAGGATAGCCGTCAGTATGATTAGAATAAAAATCCCTACTATATTCCTACTGCCGTTTTTTCTACCAAATTCTCTTTTCATTAGATTTCCTCCTTTTTGAACCATATTTTTATAAATACTTTTAGTTCGCACCGCACAGGCTATTGTTTCACTAGTTATATTTTACCACTGGTTCTGATAGAATTCAAATATAGTTATTATCTTCTTGATATCTACTAATATCTTCAACCCTATCACTAATATCCCTTATTTCAAGCCGGTTCAACACAAAACAAGACATATAATATTTTTCTATCTGCCCACACAGAAACTACAGAATTAAAGAAACCAGATAATATAAATTAAATTATCTGGTTTCTACTTTAAATGATTAACCTATTTTAATTATATACGATAAGCTTCTTCTTTATGAAGGCTAATATCCAACCCATTCTTTTCTTCGGCTTCCGTTACGCGTACTGGAATAAAACGGTTTACAACCTTCAAAATCAAGTAGGTAACGCCGAAGGCATATACAGAAGCAAAAATGACGGCGCCTAGTTGAATAAGAAAATGATTGGTATCCCCAGCAATCAACCCATCAACTCCGTTGACAGATTTTACTGCAAATACGCTCACAAGAATGCTTCCCAGTATTCCGCCTACGCCATGGACACCCCAAACATCTAGGGCATCATCCCAGTCAAGCCGGATGCGAACCTGTACTGCATAATAACAAACAAATCCAGCAATCAACCCTAGCACTGCCGCAGCCCACGGCTCAATAAACCCTGCAGCGGGGGTTATCGTTGCCAGCCCTGCTACAGCTCCCGTCAATGCTCCTACAAAACTAGGGGTCTTATCACGGACCCAGGAAATAATCAGCCAGGTGATCATCGCTACTGAGGCTGCAATATCCGTATTGATAAAGGCGATTGCTGCGATACCGTTAGCACCCAAGGCACCTCCAGCATTAAATCCAAACCAACCAAACCAAAGCAATGCAGTTCCTAAGGCTACATAGGTGATGTTATGTGGCACTCTATCCTGTTCATCCGAGACATTTCTTTTCCCTACAAAGAGCACCGAAGCCAATGCCGCTAATCCTGCGCTGGCATGTACAACAATACCGCCAGCAAAATCTATAACACCAAGTTGTTGCAGGAATCCGCCTCCCCACACCCAGTGAGCAAGAGGGATATAGATCAAAATACTCCACGCTACTAGAAAAACCAGATAGCTCTTGAAGTTGACACGGTCTGCAAATGCGCCGGTGATCAATGCCGGTGTAATAATGGCAAACATTTGCTGATAACTGAAAAATGATAAAAACGGTATGGTAGCCCCATAGACAGGATTTGGCTCAAATCCAACTCCATTCATAAAGGCATACTGAAGATTACCAATTACTCCACCCACATCTGGTCCAAACGCAAGAGAAAATCCAAAAACAACCCAAATAATTGTTACGACTCCCATTGATATGAAACTCTGCATCATGATTGTCAGTACATTTTTTCTGGATACCAGACCTCCGTAGAAAAACGCAAGTCCTGGCGTCATCAAGCATACCAATGCTGCACAGATGATTATAAAAGCGGTATCGCCACTATTAATCATAAAGTCACTTCCCTTCATTCTATATTATTAGATAAAATATAATTACCTTTTCACTATAAAAAAATAGCGGTTCCATGGGAATACCATAAAACCCCTATTTGTATGAGGGAAAAGCCTTATTTAATTTTTAATCATTATTTAATTTTAATGCTATAATTCGATTAAATGGTTTCTAGCCGCATATAGAACAAGCTCCGTAATATTTTTGAAATTGTTTTTTCTCATAATATTGGCTCTATGGGTTTCCACTGTCTTTATAGAAATCATCAGCATATCTGAAATTTCTTTATTACTGTATCCTTCGGCAAGTAGTTTGAGAATTTCTCTTTCCCGAACCGAAAGATCCGTTCCCCTTCTTTCATTTGCAAGAAAACCATGTAACAACGTTTGAGATAATACAGTAGAAACATATATTTTGTCTTCCATGACAGAATGAATAGCCTTGATTAATTCTTCAAAGGCGTTTTCCTTTAGCACATATCCTTTTGCACCACTTTCAAAAGCCTCTGCTATGATTTCTTCACTTTTATGCATGGTCAAGAAAATTATTTTCAAGTCAGGCCGCTCTCTTTGCAAATTCCTCGCAACATCTATACCACTTCTTTTCGGCATAGAAATATCTAAAATCAGTATATCCACATCTATATTTCTAATTTTCTCTTCTACTGCTATTCCATCCTGTTCCTGTCCAACAACCTCAATGTCCTCCTCCTGGCTAAGGAGCATGATTAAAGATTCTCTTAATATTTTATGATCATCCGCCAGATATATTTTAATTTTTCTATTCATCTGTTGTAGGCACCTCCACTATAATTTTTGTCCCCATTTTTTCTTCGCTTAAAATCCTGAACCGACCACCAAGCATTTTCACCCTGTCTCTCATCGATGGAATCCCTACCCCAAACTCCCCGTTGTCAATTTGGAATCCCACCCCATCATCCGTTATATGGAAATCATAATAATCGCCATCTTTATTCTCCCCAACTGAAATTAAAAGATTTTTTGCCCTTGAATGTTTCACTACATTCGTCAAAGCTTCCTGGATGATCCGGTAAATATTCAATGTTATTGTTTCATCAAAATGCGGGATAGGTTTGTGTATAATAAAAGTGCAGACTATTGAGTTTGTATCATTCAAATCCTTTACCAAGGCTTCCAGGCCGCCCGTCAATCCATTTAGGTTTAAATACTCTGGCTTTAAATTATTCAGAACTCCTCTGATTTCATTGATAGCCGTTTCAGTCAACACCACTGCTTTTTCCGTGGTTTTTAATATTTTTTCTTTTTCAAGTTCATCCGTAACAGAATTCTGAAGTTTCTTTTTTGTCATTCCGAGAATTAGTTTTAATGCTGCGAGACTTTGTCCTACGCCATCATGGAGATCTCTGGCTAGCTTGGTCTTTTCCTGTTCTTCCGTTACTGTTAGCAATCGCGCTTGTTTACGTAGTAACTGGTTCTTTTCATTGATTTCCGTTTCAAATGCGCTGATTTCCATATATTTTTCCCAGGAGTAAATGTCTTGAAATTCAACTATATTAAGTCCTTTTTCCTCTTCCTCAGGAGTTACCCTAAGGCCAAGGGTCTTATCAATTATTTTAAACATTATAAAAGATATACCGAACGCCCAGCAGAAATTCACTGCAAGCCCAAGCAGTTGGATAAGAAACTGACTAAGTCGATCCGATGTATGTAACAGGTTGGCATTCATGAAAAAAGGAAGCAACAGAGTTCCAGCAATTCCTCCAAACAAATGAACCGGCACAGCGCCTACTGCGTCATCAATTCCAAATTTCTCCAGCAAGAAACTAGATAGTTCAACTATCATTCCAGATAAAAAACCAATCATTAACGCAGCAAAAGGTTCCAAATAATAGGATGCAGCCGTTATAGCTACTAGCCCGCCAAGAACGCCATTGAATATTGAAAACAAGTAATTGCCTTTTTTAGAAAACAGCCTATTCATAATTAAAGCGCCTACCATTCCTGATGCTGCTGCTAAATTTGTATTTATAAGAATAAGACCAACTTTTTCATTAAATCCTAGCAAGCTGGCTCCATTGAATCCAAACCAGGCAAACCACAAAATAAAAACGCCAAGCACGGCAAACGGAATATTGGATCTGACATTTTTTGTTTTTTTACGCTTCCCAACAACGATTAATCCTGCTAATGCAATAAATCCGGCGGTTGTATGAACAACCGTTGCCCCGGCAAAGTCTATAAATCCCAAGGCTGAAAGCCAGGTTTCTTGATTTAAAAAAAGTCCGCCCCAAACCCAATGTCCATAGACAGGATAGATAATCACCGCGCTTATAATTGCTGCAATCTGCATGGGAAAAAGCTTGGTTCTCTCCGACATAGATCCCGCAAAAATTGTCACTGCCGCCGCCGCAAACATCAATTCAAAAAACACAAATGCATAGCCCAGTGGCGAACTTTCAGAGATATCCCTGAATAGCCATAGGCTGTTTCCAATAAACCCATTGATTGTTTTGCCAAACATCAGTGGGAATCCAATCAAACAAAAGCCAATGGTTGTGATCATAAAAGTCAACAAATTTTCAATAGCAACCGAAATTACATTTTTGCTTTGAACAAAACCAACTTCGTAACATATAAAACCTGCCTGCATAAAGAAAACAAAACAGGCACATATGATAATCCATAAAGTATCTATATTCTGCATAAAATAATCCCTTCTATTTTGAATCATCAGAACTCTGAATAATTATATACCTTTTTCATTCAAAAATATATATGTGTATTTTATC
>JBBRXC010000127.1:0-4303 GCA_038248745.1 Peptostreptococcales bacterium
CCCATCATTTGCGATCACTATGCCATTTGATTTAATATGTTTAACCACCTTCATGGCAAATTTCAGCTGTTCCATCTCTTCCTTCGAAGGTTTTTTCTTTGTTACTGTCATCATGTCGGCTTCATCAAAAACGTCACTGTCTATTTCCTGAACCAAAATCCCTCCGCTGATTTTTTTAATATCCAATGCAGATGCTGGCATTTTTTCGCTTATATTTTCAAGTTTCAGCAATCGGATGTTCTGTTTTTTTGTAAGAATTGCCAGCGCCTCTTCAGTAAAATCAGGTGCGATGACAATCTCAACAAATATTTTACTGATTTCCAATGCAGTATCAGCCTCTATCGTCCTGTTTGCTGCGATGATCCCGCCAAATATTGAAATCCGATCCGCCATGTATGCCTTCAGATAGGCCTCCTGGATGTCTTTGCCACTTCCGACACCACAAGGGTTTGCGTGTTTTACCGCCACTACGGTCGGTTCATCAAATTCCTTAAGCGTTTCAATTGCTCCATTTGTGTCATTAATATTATTAAAAGAAAGCTCTTTCCCATGTAGCTGGACAGCCATGGTCAGCGATCCTGCAGCAGGCATAATCTCCCTGTAATAAGTTGCTTTCTGATGGGGATTTTCTCCATATCGAAGGTCCTGTATTTTTTCATACGTAAATGTCAGGCTTTCTGGCAGCTCTAGTTGGTGCGCCTCAGCCTTATCCTCCAGCGGAGAGGTCTCCGCCCTGTCTGGGGTGCCCTGCACTCTTAAGTAATCAGAAATCATCGCATCATAAGCTGCAGTATGTTCGAATACCTTTAAGGCCAATTTATATTTTGTCTCATAAGATACTTTTTTCGTTTCTTTTAACTCTTCTATAACTGTTCCATAATCTTTAGGATCACATAGCACCACCACATCATGATGATTTTTGGCAGCCGATCTTAACATGGCAGGACCACCAATATCTATATTTTCAATGGCATCTTCCAGGGAAACCCCCGGCTTCATAATTGTTTCCTTGAAAGGATAAAGATTTATCACCACCACATCAATGGGGTCGATGCCTAAATCCCTTATTTGTTTCATATGTTCTTCTAACTCTCTTCTGGCAAGGATTCCACCATGAACAACTGGATGAAGTGTTTTGACTCGACCATCCAAACATTCAGGAAAGCCGGTCACATCAGATATACCTATTACTTTAATGCTATTTTCCTCCAGAATTTTATGAGTGCCACCCGTGGAAATAATCTCAATTCCCAGCTTCTCAAGTTCTTTTCCAAATTCAATTATGCCACTTTTATCAGAAACACTGATTAATGCTCTCATCTTTATTTATTCCTTTCCATCCCAACAGTAGGTACACAATTTACATTTATCAATTCCCACTGAATCAAGTGTATCTTGAAGGTTGTGGTATTTTAAGCTGTCAAAATGAAGGGTCTGACAGATCCGGTCAACCATTTCAGCATACTTTTCACTGCTGCTGTCAGCATACTCATTAAGGATTTCATCGCTTGGGTTTTCTCCTTCAAGTTGAAAAATCATTCTTCTTGTAATGAGGTCCATCACACTTGTGCTTCTTGAAAAATTCAGATATTTACAACCAAAAACAAGTGGCGGGCACGCTGGTCTAACATGGATTTCCTCCGCACCATTATCGCAGAGATATTTTACTGTATCTGAAAGTTGCGTTCCTCTGACAATTGAATCATCTATTAAAACGAATTTTTTTCCTTTTATTATTTCATGTACGGGAATCAGTTTCATTTTTGCAACCAAATTCCTCGCCTTTTGATTTTGAGGCATAAAACTTCTTGGCCAGGTAGGGGTATACTTAATGAGTGGTCTTGCGAATGGGATGCCTGATGCATTTGCATAACCAATAGCGTGGGCCGTTCCGCTATCCGGAACCCCCGCGACGTAATCAATCCCAGACAGATCATCATTCTTGGCGATACTGGCTCCGCTTCGGTATCTCATTTCCTCCACATTAACCCCTTCGTAGGTTGAAGTTGGGTACCCGTAGTAGGTCCATAAGAATGTACATATTCTCATTTTATCTCCCGGTTCTCCAACAGTTTCCATAACTTCTGGTTTTATAAATACAATTTCAGCCGGCCCAAGTTCTTTGGCAGTTTTGTAACCAATGTTAATAAATGCAAACGACTCAGAAGCAGCACAATAGGCGCCTTTTTTCTTCCCAATAATCAAAGGCGTTCTGCCAAACTTGTCTCTTGCAGCGTATAAGCCTTCTTTTGTAAGAATCAGCATCGTTAATGATCCTTCAACCATTTCTTGGGCATACTTTATTCCTTCAACAATAGTATCCTTGGTAGAAACAAGTGCCGCCACCAGCTCGGTATTATTTATTGCGCCACTGCTCAACGTCATAAACTGATGGCATCCGGTGTTAATTAGTTCCTCCACCAATTCTTCCTTGTTGTTTATTCTACCTACTGTTCCAATAGAAAACTCTCCTTGTCTGCTGAACACGGTTAAAGGTTGAGGCTCGCCATCACTGATGCAACCAATCCCTGAGTCTCCTTCCATAATAAGTATTTCCTTTTCAAACTTTGTTCTAAAAGGAGAATTTTCTATACTGTGAATTGCCCGTTCAAAGCCATCTTTTCCATAAACGCACATTCCTCCACGCTTTGTTCCTAAATGAGAATGGTAATCTGTTCCAAAGAACAAATCCATGACACAATCATTTTTTGACACAATTCCAAACAAACCACCCATTACTCTTCTCCTTTTCTTTGCCATATCAGTATGGCTTTCGGTAATATCTTATGTTCAATTTCAAGAACTCTCACTGCTAGGCTTTCAGGGTTATCCCCTGGCTTAATCAATAGTTTTTCTTGAATGATAACCTGTCCAGTATCAATCCCTTCATCCACATAGTGAACGGTAGCGCCACTTTCTTTTTCTCCTGCCTTCAGTACGGCTTCATGGACTTTTTCCCCATAGAATCCTTCGCCACAATATTTTGGTATTAAAGACGGATGGATATTAATGATTCGTCCCTTGAATTCTTTCACTAACTCCGGCTTCAATATCTTCATATATCCTGCAAGAATAATCAGATCTGTGTTTTCTTTTTTTAAGGCTTTTATAAGTGCAACATTGTGGGCATCTTCATCAGGGAATTCCTTCTTATCAATAATTACGCCCTTGATCCCATGCTTTTTCGCCCTTTCAAGAGCAAAAGCCTTTGGATTACTGGAAATTACCTGCACTATTTCAGCATCTAGTATCTGGCCGCCATCTATGGCATCTATTACCGCCTGAAGATTAGAACCGCCGCCAGAAACCATCACTGAAATTCTTAACATAGAACGACACCTTTTCCCTCTATTATTCTTCCTATTTCATAAGCTGTTTCACCAGCTGATTTAATTAGATTTTTCACCTCTTCAGCATCCGCCGGATTGACAATCATCATCATCCCAATACCCATATTAAAGGTGGCAAACATTTCAGCCGTTTCAATATTTCCTGCGTTTTTAATATAGTCAAATATTGGTGGCGCTTCCCAGCTTCCCAGTCTTATTTCAGCCCCAAGCCCTTCCGGAATGATTCTAGGAATATTTTCAAAGAATCCCCCACCGGTAATATGAACAATACCATTCACCACGATTTTGCCTAGCACCGAATTGCAAACCTTGGTATATATTTTTGTAGGCGTGATCAAAGCCTGGCCAAGAGTCATATTCAACTGATCTACTTGATCAGATACCTTCATATTTAATGTTTCGAAAAACAGTTTTCGGACCAGGGAGTATCCGTTGCTGTGGATTCCACTTGATGGGATGCCGATAACGACATTATCTTTTACAATTTTCGACCCATCAACGATCTTCTTCTTATCCACGATCCCTACTGCAAACCCTGCCATGTCATATTCTCCCTCTTGATAGAAACCTGGCATCTCAGCCGTTTCGCCACCAACCAGGGCGCATTCTGCTAGCACGCAACCGTCTGCAATGCCTTTGACGATATCTGCCACTTTTTCAGCTTTCACCTTTCCTGTCGCTATATAATCGAGAAAAAACAGTGGCTTTGCACCTTGGCACAGGATATCATTCACACACATGGCAACACAATCCTGCCCAACTGTGTCATGTATATCTGTTAAAAATGCTATTTTCAACTTTGTGCCAACTCCATCCGTCCCTGATACAAGCACCGGTTCTGTGATCCCTTCAAGGTCTAAATTAAAAAGGCTTCCGAAGCTTCCAAGCCCGGTGAGAACATTTTTGTTAAAGGTTTTTTTCACATGCTCCTTCATTAAAAGAACAGCCTTTTC
>JBBRXC010000128.1:0-4272 GCA_038248745.1 Peptostreptococcales bacterium
TCACTGATGATACCGTGAATCTATTATATGGAACTCAGGTTTTTGATATGTTGAGTCATGCAGGCTTTGACGTTTATAGATATTCATTCGCTCCTGGAGAGGCTTCTAAATCTCTTGCCACCTATGGGTATTGTTTGGAATTCCTTGCAGAAAAGAAGTTTTCCCGGACAGATGGCATTATTGGTTTAGGCGGCGGTGTCGTCGGGGATTTAGCAGGGTTTACTGCCTCCACGTATCTTCGTGGCATAAAGTTTATTCAAATTCCGACCACTTTACTAGCAGCGGTTGACTCCTCTGTTGGCGGAAAAACCGGGATCAATTTAAGCCAAGGCAAAAATCTGGCAGGAACGTTCTGGCAGCCAAGTCTTGTTTTATGTGACACCACTACATTTAAAACTTTAAGCGATGAAATTTTTTTAGACGGGGTAGCAGAAATTATTAAATATGGTATAATTTTAAATAAAAATCTATTTGAAAAAATATATGCGGATGCACCTGTCACTGCCTCCAATGAAAAACTTGAGGATATGATCTACTCTTGTATACAGATTAAAGCAGACTTAGTGATGAAGGACGAGCGGGATACAGGTGTCCGACAACTGCTGAATCTTGGGCATACCATGGGGCATGCAATTGAAAAATTGAGCAATTATACGATTCCTCACGGGCACGCTGTCGCCACGGGAATGGCTCTCATCACGAAGGCTTCCCATGATTTTGGATACACTGACAGTCAAAGTCTTTCATTAATCATAGACATCCTAAAGAAGCACGGATTTGCTACAGAAACTTCTTTTTCCGCTGAGGAACTTTTGCCAATCATTTTGAATGACAAGAAAAGAGGAGGATCAAATATCAATTTGATTTTACCAACAAAAATTGGTTCTTCAGAAATTAGAGAATTTCCCGTTAACTCTCTTGATGGCTTTATAAAGGCCGGTTTAAAGTAGGTAATCTTATGAAAGTAAAACTCTCTCCAAGGTGGCTTTCGGGTTCACTCTCAGCAGTACAATCTAAGTCTCATCTACATAGACTTCTGATTGCCAATGCCCTTTCTGGATCAAATCAAAACATAAAGTTAGGGCAGATTTCAGATGACATTTCGGCTACAATTGACTGTTTAAAGGAACTTATTTCTGTCGAGGCACCAGATCTTTACTGTAATGAAAGCGGGTCAACCTTAAGATTTTTATTGCCCATTACAATGGCTTTAAAAACAGAAGCAACCTTTCATGGGAAAGGACGTCTTCCTGAAAGACCTTTAGGCCCTCTTAAAGATGTATTACTTGATGGAGGATGTGTTTTTTTAAACAGCGAGGATGCCATGTTCACTGTAAGGGGAAGACTGAAGTCCGGCAGATATTTTTTACCTGGAAATGTCAGCTCTCAATACATAACAGGACTACTTTTCGCTTTGCCCTTGGTTCAGGGAGAAAGCAAAATTGTTGTTTCAAAACCTATAGAATCTGTGGGATATGTTAACATGACCCTTCAGGTTCTTGACCTGTACGGGATAAGAATCTTTATTGACAGAATTTCGGATGAAGACAATGTGATATTTACAATTCCTGGAGGGCAGAAATATACAGCCCCCGTCGAGACTCCCATTGTTGAGGGAGACTGGTCCAATGGCGCCTTTTGGCTTGTTGCTGGTGCTATTTCCAGACAGGGGGAAGGGATTAATTTTTATGGATTGTCTCCCAGCTCTGCGCAAGGGGATAAAGAAATTATTGATTTGCTTAGGAATTTTGGTGCGGAAGTATTTTTTTCGGAGGTTCAAGCATTTGTATCTAGGGACAAACTGAATGGCATAACAATCGATGCCTCAAATATCCCGGATCTTGTTCCCATTTTAGCGGTACTTGCTTCTGTTTCCCATGGAATCACACGAATAATAAAAGCAGATAGGGTTCGCATCAAAGAAAGCGACCGCCTTCATGCCATCAGTGTATCATTAAATGCTGTTGGCGGGAGTGTCACTGAACTAGAAGACGGTCTCATCATTAATGGGGTTGATTCTCTTACTGGCGGCGTTGTTCCTTCCTTTAACGACCATCGAATAGTCATGGCAATGACAATTGCTTCCTGCTGTTGTGAAGGAGAAATTATCATCGATGGCGCAGAAGCCATTAATAAATCCTACCCGACTTTTTTTGATGATTTAACAATTCTTGGTGGCAGGCATAGCTATCTTTAAGGAGAAATATGGAATCTACAATAGGTAAAAACATTATAATGACTGTGTCTGGAGGATCTCACGAAGATTCTGTTCAGGTGACGGTTTCAGGGATACCAAAAGGCATTTTTGTTGATTTTGATCAACTGAATTCTTTTTTAGCAAGAAGAGCACCTGGCAACAGTCCCTTCTCTACCCCACGGAAAGAAGCAGACGTTCCTGTTTTTTTACAAGGTTTTAATGAAAACATAACAAACGGAGAACCCATTATAGCCATTATAAAAAACACAAATATTAGACCCTCTGATTATAACCTGAACATCCCTCGGCCTTCCCATGCAGATTTTGCCGCTTTTGTTAAATATGGGAACCGAGTGAATATGTCTGGGGGTGGTCCTTTCTCAGGAAGGATGACTGCGCCAATGTGCATTGCCGGTGGTATTGCCCTTCAAATACTAAAAGCAAAAGACATCATCATTGAGGCAACTATTCTTTCCATTGGTAAAATAAAGGGTGGCCCCGAGATGCTGGATGAAATTCTCCGAGTAAAAGCAAATAATGACTCTGTTGGAGGTATTGTGGAATGCGTAGTTCTAGGTGTTCCGGCCGGACTTGGGGGTCCAATGTTTGATGGTGTTGAAAGCAAACTTGCTCCTCTTCTATTTGGCATTCCAGCTGTGAAGGGTGTTGCTTTTGGGGCAGGTTTTGAAGCTTCTGAAATGTGTGGCAGCGAGCATAATGATTCATTTTATATGGCAGGCCAATCCGTAAAAACTAGAACAAACAACCATGGAGGCATCCTAGGTGGAATAACCAGCGGCATGCCACTTACCCTGAGGGTTGCCTTTAAGCCTACCCCTTCCATAGGAATTCCTCAAGAAACCGTTAACCTTACAGAAGGCATCGATACCATGATCACAACCAAAGGTCGGCATGATCCTTGTGTGGTGGTAAGAGCAGTCCCTGTCGTTGAAGCGTTGGTGGCAATCGGTATTTTAGATCTATTTTTAGAGTAGGAGGACGTAAAATGAATTTAGACAATATTAGAGTAGATATTGATGATATAGACCATGAACTGGTTCGTCTTTTTCAAATGCGAATGAGCCTTGTCGCAGAAGTTGCAAAGTATAAAGCCGCCAACAACATCCCCGTTTTTAATCCTGAAAGAGAAAATGAAATATTAAACAATTTAATTCCTGAAGGAGAGCTAGGTCCCTATACAAAAGACTTCCTACAATCGATCTTTGATATTAGCAAGAAATATCAAAGCCTATTAATTATTCAGGAGGTATGACATGTCTTATGGGCTTATCGGAGAAAAATTAGGTCATAGTTATTCAAAAAAAATACATGAAGGATTTGGGTCGTATGATTATGATTTAATAGAATTAGATAAGGAAAGTTTCATTCCTTTTATGGAAGCTCGCAACTTTACCGGCATTAATGTTACCATCCCCTACAAAAGAGCTGTCATGCCTTTTTGTGATTCTTTAACCCCTATTGCAAAGTCTATTGGTTCTGTCAATACCATGTATTTTCAACATGGAAAACTGATCGGTGACAATACGGATTATTTTGGCTTTAATTACATGCTCCAACGGTCGGGCATTTCTCTGAAGGGCAAGAAAGTGCTTATTCTAGGTGCTGGCGGTTCTTCTTTGATGGTTGTAAAAGCTGCTAAAGATCTGAAGGCAAATGAAATTATTGTCGCATCAAGAACCGGTCTAAAAGAAATGATTTCATTGCAACTAACAAAGGAACACGCTGATTCACAAATAATTATCAATGCAACACCCGTTGGCATGTACCCGCTTAATGGGGAGTTTCTTGTTTCCTTAAATGATTTTCCTTTATGCGAAGGGGTCATTGATTTGATCTATAATCCTCTTTTAACACATCTCTTATATGAGGCAAAATCGTTAAAAATACCTTTTGCCAATGGATTTTCCATGCTTGTTGGTCAAGCTTTTAAGTCCTTTGAGTTGTTTACTGGAACAAGTCTGGATAACAGCGTCGTGGAAGACACCATTTTTGCGCTTGAAAAACAAGTGAAAAATGTCGTTTTAATTGGTATGCCAGGCTGTGGTAAAACAACA
>JBBRXC010000129.1:0-4243 GCA_038248745.1 Peptostreptococcales bacterium
CTCAAGGAATTCTTCTTTACTTCTTTGAAGTGATTCAATATTTTGATTGAGCCAGCCAAATGAATCAGGTATACTTTGAATCAAATTATAAGCACTGTCTATAATGGTTTTCACTTTGTTTTCATTTTTGCTTGCTGAATATTTATTCAAAAAATTAATAAAACCCTGATCACCAGACGCAAAGAAATGATCAAACAATTCTTCCATTGCTTCCGTTTTCAGGATTATTATTTCCGCTTCATCACAAATTTTAAAATTCGGTTCAATATGAATCATATAAAAATATCTTCTAATAACCTCCAATGCAAAAGAATGAAAGGTACTGATATTGGCTTTGTATATAAGGTTCAACTGTTTTCTTAAAAATATAGAGTCTCCTGTGTTTTTTCCAATTTCTTTTGTGATTGCCTGAATTATTTTTTCTTTCATTTCTGATGCGGCTGCATTGGTAAACGTTACCACAAGCATTTCGTTTATGGAAATTTTATCACAAATAATAAGCTGTTTAATTCGCTCAACAAGCACTGCTGTTTTACCAGAGCCCGCAGCAGCGGCAACAAGCATATTTTTATTTCTTAAGCCGATTGCTTCCTGTTGTCCTTTTGTCCATTTCATCAAAAAATCCTCTATACTAATTTAAGTTTTTTTAGTAATACAAGCAATTTCTCTCCTTTTGGAAGATACTTTATTTCATTTTCGGCAATTGCCCCCAGTTTAATTAAAAGTACGCCATAAGCTACTGCCCCAATCCCAACTGAAATAAGTGCGGCAATACTGTTCCCCAGAATTCTATTGGCAACAAAATAAAAACCAACTACCAGAAGGTACATGACAACCCCTGCCATTAAAGGTTTCCATACTGAAAGCTTTAAATCAAAGTGGATCCCCGTAAGCCTTTTTACAGCAAAAATATTATATAAACCAATGGTTGCAAAACCCAAGGTACTTCCAATTGCAGCACCTTCAATATTCAATTGAGGGAAACCAACAAGAATATAGGTTACAATACATTTTACTACCAAACCAGCAACAAGCCCATATACTGCCTTGCCCGGCTTGCCAAGACCCTGAAGGGTTCCCGCCATAGTTTGTGCCACACAAAGGAATATAACGCCTATGGAGAGCAAGAAAAGGCTTTTAGAGGCATTAATGGCACTTGCTTCCTGTAAAGGATATAGTAATCGCATTATCGGTTCAGATATGGCCATCAATCCAAAACTGCAAGGAACACCAATAATCATTGCCGTTCTAAGTCCCAATCTGATATTGACCTCTAGAAAATGGGTGTCTTTTATACTATTTGCTGCTGCAATCGCCGGAACCATGCTAAGTGCCATACTGAGTGCAAGGGCCATTGGAAGATTAATGACAGGTCCTGCCATACCCGTCAACTGACCATATAAAGCATTTGCTTCTTCGCCTGTGAACCCTATTTCCTGCATTCTTTGCATCACTATTACAACATCTGCAATGTTCATAATAGGCAGAATTGAAACCCCAATGGTTATAGGAACTGCTATCATTGCCAAAGTCTTTAAAATACTTTTCGAACTTTCCTTTGGTTCATCAACCAGGTCTTCCATTTTTGTATGAATATTTCTTCTTTTTGAATAGTATATCACCATTAATGCCGCAACCCCCAGAATTGGCCCTACACTTGTGCCAAAAGTCGCACCTGCTGCTGCATACGCCAAACCCTTCGGCACTAAAAATATAGCTAAAGACAAACCAATCGCAACTCTCGCTGCCTGTTCAATCAACTGGGATACTGCCGTGGGACCCATTTCCTGCATGCCTTGAAAATATCCTCTATACACTGACATCAAAGGAACGAATAATAATGCTGGCGCAATTGCCATCATTGCATAATATGCACCGGGATTTCCAAGCATGTTAACAAGAGGCTTTGCCCCAAAAAAGAATATCGCTGCTGCGATTACGCCTATTGTACCCATCAGCACAAATGCTAATTTGAAAACTCTATGGGCTTCCCCGTAATGGCCTTGTGCGATTCTTTCTGATGTCATTTTTGATATAGCAGCCGGCGCTCCATTCGTTGAAAAAACAAGCAAAAACACATAAATCGGATAAGCGGTCTGGTAATATCCCATGCCTTCGTCTCCGATGATATTCCCAAGCGGTATTCTGAATATCGCCCCCATTACCTGAACTAAAAGTCCTGCAATACCTAATATTGCCGCCCCTTTTAAAAATGTTTTCTTACTCATCCGTTTGAGTCTCCCTTGTCTATATTAATTTGAATAGTATTTATTTATTAATTTATTTACTTATTATTATACCAAATAAAACAACTTCACGTATATGTTTTATTTGATTTATTTGTTATAATTATGGCAGAATGTATTTATATAGAAAAGAAAAATCAATTCTTACAGAAAAGGGGTAAAAATATGAGCGATTTCCCGAGACCTACAATGGTACTAATTATGGATGGTTATGGCGAAACTTCTGTGATAAAAGGCAATGCAATTGCTGCAGCAAATAAGCCAAATCTGGATAGAATTTTCAAGAACTTCCCCCATACCACTTTGGGTGCAAGTGGCCTTAGTGTGGGCCTTCCCAATGGTCAAATGGGAAATTCCGAGGTTGGTCACTTGAACATCGGTGCGGGCAGAATCGTCTACCAAGAGCTGACTAAAATAACGAAGGAAATAGAAGAAGGCAGTTTTTTTACCAATCATGTATTGGTTGATGCCATGACTCATTCCATCAGCAAAGGTACTTCCCTACATTTAATGGGCCTTTTATCAGATGGCGGGGTTCACAGCCATATTGACCATTTGTTTGCCTTACTTGATATGGCTAAGGCAAAAGGTGTCCCTAACGTATTTGTCCATTGTTTTCTTGATGGCAGAGATGTTCCACCCAGATCCGCCATTGAATATATAAATCAGCTTGAATCTCACATGAATGAAATCGGTCTAGGCAAAATATCAACTATTTCAGGAAGATATTATGCCATGGACAGAGACAATCGCTGGGCTCGAGTTGAAAAAACATATGATGCAATTACACTTGGAGAAGGCGAACAGGCTGTTGATGGGGTTTCTGCGGTAAAAAATGCATACGCCAGAGAAGAAAATGATGAGTTTGTCGTACCGACTTTTGTTAAAGGAGGATCCCCTATAAATGATGATGATTCAATTATTATGTTCAACTTCAGACCTGACAGAGCAAGGGAACTAACCAGAACTCTCGTTGATGATCATTTTGCCGGATTTACAAGGAAAAGAATTATTACTGGTCTCCATTACGTCTGTATGACGCAGTATGACTTGGAAATGCCAAATGTTCAGGTGGCATTTCTTCCTCAAAGCCTTGATAATACCCTTGGCGAATATCTCTCAAAATTGAAATTAAAACAGCTTAGAATCGCAGAAACGGAAAAATATGCCCATGTGACTTTTTTCTTCAATGGCGGCGTAGAACAACCAAACCCTGGAGAAGATAGAATTTTGATTCCATCCCCAAAAGTTGCCACCTATGATCTTCAGCCTGAAATGAGCGCCTTCATGGTGACAGAAAAAGTTTTAGAGCAAATCAATTCTGATAAGTACGATTTGATAGTTCTAAATTTTGCAAACGCTGACATGGTTGGCCATTCAGGAATTTTTGACGCGGCAAAATTGGCAGTAGAGGCTTTAGACAAATGCGTTCCAAAAGTAGTTGATGCAGTGCTTGCCAAAGGCGGGCAAATTCTATTAACTGCAGATCATGGCAATGCAGATGAAATGCTGGATAAGGATGGTAATGTTCAAACTTCACATTCATTAAATCCCGTACCCCTTGTATTTATTTCCAATAATCCCAAGCAATTGAGTGATGGAGGCGTGCTGGCTGATTTGGCGCCAACCCTTTTAGACATGATGGGGCTGGAAATTCCAAAAGAGATGACAGGCCATAGTCTGATAAGCCCATTATAAACATCCGATGTTGGGCTTGGTTTTTTCAGAACCCTTGCAATCAGTGATTTATTATTTTAGGTATAAATATGCACCTCAAAAGTTAGATTTTAACCTCTAACATTTGGGGTGCATTTAAAACAATCCTGTTTTTCTTTGGATTTCATATTCTATTTAAAAACGTTAAAAGGCTTACCTAGCGGCAATATAGTTTTCCCATATTGGGTGTTTAGAACTATTGCTGCTGATCCATAAAATGAAATCATAGATATTATTAATTCCGAATATGCCGCAAGCATATGCATCGGTTGCTCTGCGAA
>JBBRXC010000130.1:0-4217 GCA_038248745.1 Peptostreptococcales bacterium
GGAGTGCAGAAACGCAAACATTCAGGGGAAAGGTCAAGTGGATATGAGACAGCTTATTAAAACAAGCCTTAGAATGAGGCCAAATAGAATCATCGTTGGGGAAGTTAGAGGTGAAGAAGTTTTGGATATGATTCAAGCCATGAATACGGGTCATGACGGCAGTTTATCAACCGGTCATGGCAACTCACCAGAAGGAATGTTAAACAGGCTGGAAACTATGTTCCTTCAGGCAGCAAACTTTCCCATCGAGGCAATCAGAAGTCAGATCGCTGAAGGAATAGATATTATAGTTCATCTTGGAAGGAGGAGTGACAACAAAAGAATTGTAACGGAGATTGTGGAGCTCTCAGGAATCAAAGATAGTAAAATTATGATGAATAAATTGTTCAAATACGATATGAACGAAGGATTAATCAAAACCAGAAATACGTTAATCAATAAAGAAAAACTGGAAATCAAAGGATTGAAAATATGAATATAGATTATGATACCTATACCCTTAATAAAAAAGAAAACCTTAAATATTATAGTGTTAGTTTGCCTGCTATGTTTATTGTCTTGTATGTCTTTTATGACAATTGTTTGGTTTCATTGCTGATCAGCCTCATATTTTCCTTTATCATGAAAAAACAATACAAATATTATTTGAACAACAAAAGAAAAGAATTACTGAAAACTCAATTTATTGAACTACTTCAATCACTTTCTGCTTCCATTTCAGCAGGACGGCAAATGGGTGAAGCGCTGGAAGAAGGATTATTTGTAATAAGAAACACCTTCTCCTTAGAATCACCTTTAGTTATAGAACTTGAATTTATCGTAAAGCGGTTAAAAGAATGCAGAGAGGAAGAAGAAAAACTTTTAAAAAATTTTGCAAAAAGAGTGAAAATTAGAGATATTTCAAGTTTCGTAGAGTTTTATGCAATTTGCAGGGAAACAGGGGGGGATATGGAAAAAGCTATTGTAAAGACCAGTCAAATAATCATGGAAAAACAAAGTATTGAAAAAGAGATGCAGGTTCTAAGTGCTCAAAAGAAATTCGAAGGGAAATTAATTAGCGTTATGCCGATTCTAGTAATAATCTTTTTAAGAATGACATCTCCCTCTTATTTGGCGCCACTATATGCTACCTTGGCGGGAAGAATCATTATGACTCTTTCGTTGATTGGAATAGGATACGCTTATTACCTGACAGAAAAAATAACAAAGTGCATCCTATGAAGAAGCAAATGGCCGATAAATTAGCCGGAGAAAAAAAACATTTCGATAAAGTTATCTATAAAATTTATGGTCTAGATAATGATTCTTTGAGAGAAAAAATTATCAATGAAAACAAAAATAAATATAAGTATCTGATGATAGTATTTGGTCTTCTGTTATTAATGAATTTAATGAACGGGTTGGTTATAGGGGACGGCAATCTGATAAAAAAAGACGGATACATAGAGGCTATCATCAGGCCAGACAAGGGTACTTATAATGTGAATTTGATTGCAGAAATTGAAGGCAACAATTTCTCCAGTAAACAAGAAATTCCTATGAAAATCAGCGCCGTCAGCGAAAAAGAAGTGGAGGATCAGAAAGAAAATGATTTGATAGACCTGGAAACAATGAGGAGAGCCCAATTAAATAAACTGGAGAATAGTATCCGCCAAATAGATTATAGCAATGGCGAAAGAGTCCTCTTGCCGAAAAAACTAGAAGATGGAAGCAGCCTGAAATGGTATAGCAAAAGTACAAATTATTTTGTTTATTGGCTTTTGTTGTTTCTCATTTCAGCAGGCACAATTTACATGGGAAGGTTCAATAAATTAACAAAACTTGAAAGGGAGGCTAAAAAATCCATATTAAATGAGTTGCCGGATTTTATCAATAAAATCGTTCTTCTACTCAATGCAGGATTGGTTTTCTCTTCCGCTTTCAACCGAGTGGCAACGTCAGATCAAGAGAATGACGACGAAAACTATTTTATAAAACAGATGATTGAAATTAGGGAAAAGGTAGAAGGAACGAACAGCTCGTTAATTATAGAATTAAAGAATTTTTCAGAAAGACTCCAGGTAAGAGAATTAATAAGAACTGTCAATATTATTTCTGACAATATATATTTGGGCGCATTACTAGTAGAAAAACTGCAGATTGAAAATGACCTGCTTTGGGAAAACAGACGAAAATTGTCAGAAGAACAAAATAGAATTAGTGAAACAAAGCTATCTTTTCCATTGGCAATCCATCTTATTATTTTAATTACTATAACAATTGCCCCAGCATTATTAACTACTTAAAAAAACGAGGAGGAATGAACAATGAAATTTAAAATGAAGAACAGTAAAAAAGGGATGGAAATGGTCCAAGTTGCTTTGCTTATTGCGATTGCTATCGGTTTAGGCTTGATTTTTAAAACACAAATTACAGCATTTGTGAATAATACATTTTCAAATCTAATGAACAGCGGCTTTTAAAATGAATAACAAAAAAGGAACAGCAATGGTGGAGGCGTCTTTAATAATTCCTGTCATTATTACTGTAATCATAATGATTATATATATCATTATGGGGTTATATCAACTTGTGGAGCAAAATTGTGACCTTCACAACCGTCTTCTTGAGGAGGCAAAACAGGTTTCTGCAGTGGGTGGTTACGTTAGAAGAATAGATTTTATGAAAGGCTTGTTTGAATAATGAGTAGCAAAAAAGGGTTTTCTTCAGTTTTTCTTACGATGATTTTTGGATCGATGATTATGCTGACCTTTGCATTTATTAATATCTCTTCGATGAAAGCAATGGAGAGCAGTTGCAATGCGGTATTTTCCCTTGCAGGGCAGTCCATCCTTTCAGAGTTTGATTTAACATTAAAAGAAAAATACGGACTGATTGCATTTGGGTTAAACAATAAGGAAATTGAAAATCGATTGCTATATTATGCAAATTCTACATTTCATAACAAGCGTAAACTGAACATGATTCCAGTTGAAATTGTTGCCATCGAAGTGGACCTTAAGGAATACTCCCTGATGAATGTTGATGGATTTGAAAAAGCTATAGTGGATTATATGAATTATAAGATGATAAATAATTTGATAAGGGAATCTGATCATTCAAAATCTCCCCAGGATAAACAAGACAGGGTTTTACGTAATAAGGTCATACAGGAATCCCTGCCATCCAATGGGATGATGGGAAAAAGCATTTTTATCCAGGCTATATTGGACTGGGAAGTACAGCCTCTGGAAAAAATATTTAACAACCAAGCCAAAGGGTTTCAGGTAAATAGCTACATATTTGATGGTTTCAACCATAATAAAAATAGTCAGATTGATAAACTTGATAGCTTCTTTAAAGATGAAGTAGAATATATTTTATATGGTAAATTCAGCGATGCGGAAAATAAGAGCAAATTCAAATCCGATTTTATAAAATTCAGAACAGCTCTCAATTTGGCGCATATATATACCGATAAAATCAAAGTCAAGGAGATTGCGGCATTGGCAAATATCCTTACGCCAGGGCCGGCAGCAATTGGCACGCAGGGTATTATTGCAACAGCATGGGCTTATACAGAAGCATTGAATGATGCAAAACTGCTGGAGGCAGACAAAGAAGTGGCATTAATTAAAGGCCGAGAAAACTGGGCAATAGACATAGATTCATACGAGTTACTAAAGGATGGGGTGATAGAACCTTCTGACAACAAGGGATACAACTATGAAGATTATTTGAAAATCTTCATCTACATGGAAGACAGAGAGATGAAATTACTAAGAATAATGGACTTAATACAGATGAACCTGATCGCAAATTATGATGAAGGATTCTTGATGAGAAACTATTATTCGGGATTTAACTTCGCCGTTACAGCAAATGAAAAGATGTTTTATTATGAAGAAAAATATTAATAGGAATGGATTTATAACACTTGAAGCTGCTGTATTATTACCTGTTTTTATTATAGGCATTTTGACAATTGGCTATTTGATGAAATTTATTTTCCTTCAAGAAAATATTCTTTATTCCATATGCGACGAGTCGAAACATATTTCTAAAAGCGCATATATTGTTGAAGCAGCTCCTTTTTTTGAACGGATAGTGGAAAAAAGACTTGAATTGGAAAATCCGAATGTTGATGATGTGGAAACGGAGGATTTTAAATACTTATACAGCAAGGAAGGGCTAGATGGGTTGATTCGATATGAAGCCAGCTATTGGACGGACATAAA
>JBBRXC010000131.1:0-4199 GCA_038248745.1 Peptostreptococcales bacterium
ATTGGAGACAGGGTGATTATAACCACTGGCTCATCTGCAAGAAGAATGCTTGGGGATGATGATATCCCCGTTGATGCAGTTGTTATTGGCATTATTGATGAAGATTGTAAGTTTGGATAAAACAGGGGGGAATTGAAATGAATCTTCTTGAGATGGTAAAAGAAGCGGGCATCGTGGGAGCAGGAGGAGCAGGATTTCCTACTCATGTTAAATTGTCGTCAAAAGCAGAATATATACTTCTTAACGGCGCAGAGTGTGAGCCCTTACTAAGGGTTGACCAGCAGTTGATGCAGTTGTTTCCCAATGAAATTATTAAAGGGTTTGAGGCTGCTGGAAAATATATCGGTGCAGACAAGGCAATTATAGGGGTGAAAGACAAGCATAAAGAGGTTATCTCGATTCTACGAGAAAGAATTGAAGAACTTCAGATGGGGAGTTATATAGAAGTGAGAGCCCTGAAGGATGTTTACCCAGCAGGGGATGAGCAAGTTTTAGTTTATGAACTGACGGGAAGAGTTGTTCCTGAAGCCGGGATTCCCATCCAAGTTGGCTGTGTCGTCATCAATTCAGAAACGGCATTGAACATCTATAAAGCCTCTAATGGAGAGGTTGTTACAGAAAAATACATTACCGTAGCAGGGGACATTCCAAATCGTCTGACCGTAAAGGTGCCTGTAGGAACGCCAATAATCGATGTTTTAAAATTAAGTGGAATAGAAAATTTTGATGATTATGCAGTAATAGACGGTGGGCCGATGATGGGGCCTGTCATGCAGAATATAGATGGATACGTTACAAAAAAAAGTAAAGGTTTTGTCATTTTAAAAAAGAAGCATTATCTCATTCAAAAGAAAACAATTAATTCACAGCAAGCAAGAAGAATTAATAAAACTTCTTGTGAACAGTGCAGAATGTGTACAGATATGTGCCCCCGTTATCTTCTCGGGCATGATATGCAGCCTCATAAAATTATGAGAGTGGTCAATTACACATTAACGGATATAGAAGATCAAAAGATGGCTTATCTTTGCTGTCAGTGCAATTTATGTGAACTGTTTGCATGTCCTGCTGGGTTGTTTCCAAAAGCAGCGAATATGGATGTCAAACAAAAATTAATGGAACAGAGCAACAGATTCCAATGCAATCAGAAAGATTTGACGGTAAACAAAAATAGAGAAAACCGATTATTGCCAAGTAAAAGACTGATTATCAGACTGGGTTTGAGAGAATTCGACAAACCAGCACCCATGGCAAAAAACGAGATGATGCCTGAAACTGTTAGAATTGGAACCTGTCAGCATGTAGGAGCACCCGCCATTCCTCAGGTTCAAGTGGGTGAATATGTGAACGTTGGCCAATTGATTGGAATTATTCCTGAAGGCAGCCTTGGCGCGACGATTCACGCAAGCATCTCCGGAACGGTTGCAGAAATTCAAAATACTTTTATTACGATAAGGAGGAACTGATATGGCCAATGCAATAGGAATAGTAGAATTTATAAGTATTGCCCGCGGCATTTATGTGGCTGATCAGATGGTTAAAATCTCCAATGTTGAAATTGTCACTGCAAGTTCGGTTTGTCCTGGAAAATACATTGCCATTGTACACGGAGATGTGGCGGCAGTGGAGGCTTCTGTAAACATAGGGGAAAAACTGGCAGAAGAATATTACGTGGACTCAATTATCATACCAAATGTGAACGCTGCAGTATTCCCTGCAATCACTGGAGCGACCATGCCGGGAAAAATTCAGGCACTAGGGATTATGGAGTCTTTCTCTCTGGCAACAATGATTATTGCCGCTGATGCAACCCTAAAGGCTGCAAACCTAGAAGCCATTGAGCTCAGGTTAGGCAATGGACTTGGCGGAAAGGCATACTTCACTTTTACAGGAGATGTAGCCGCAGTGGAAGCTGGTGTAGAAGCGGGAAAGGCTGTTGTAGAAGAAAAAGGGTTGTTGGTAAATGCTGAAATTATAGCTTCACCATCAGACCAGTTGATTGATTCTTTGTTTTAATATGTTCTGATATATTCTTATATATAAGAAGTTTAAATAAAAATGTTTTAATTTTAGTACTAATCACTGAAAGGAGGTGAATGCATGAAGAAATTAATTTGTGCAAAAGAAGTTGAGGCTTTTGGGAAAACAGGAAAAAAAGTATGTTATATCGACTGTGATACAATAATTACTCCATCTGCTAAAGACGCAGCGAAAACATTTGGAATAGAGTTTTCCTATTCAACATGTGCCTGTGAAGAAACAATATCCACAACGGCAAATACTGTTGGAGGTGGGATTGACAGCAACATGATTTACACTGTATTGAAGGCTATGATGGACAAAGGGCAGCTAAGTGGTATCTTAGACAGCAATTGTGACAAGCCGTATGTATCAGAAAATGACAGTTGTGGTTTAAAGATTGTTCGTGGCAATTCTGTAAAATATGAGGTACTTGATACAGGGAATTCCTCGGATAAAGTCTTTTATCAGGAAGTAATCAATGCGGAAGACGGCTGTTCTATGAATGCTGGCTTTATAACCATTGAAGGTTGCAATTTTGATTGGGACGTAGCTTGTGAAGAACTTTATCATGTTGTAGAAGGAACCTTGATCGTAAAGGTAAATGGGAAATCTTATACAGCAAAGCCAGGTGACTCAGTATTCTTCCCTAAGGGAGCGAAAGTATCATTTGGCTCTCCTGACAGAATGAAAGCATTCTATGCAACATATTAGAATGTTTGAACAAAGGCAAGGAGGTAAAAGATGAAGGCACTTGGTTTAATTGAAACGATAGGGCTGGTTGCTGCTGTTGAAGCCGCAGATGCTATGCTGAAAGCAGCAGATGTGACATTAACAGATAAAGCTTACGTAGGTGGAGGTCTTGTTTCCATCGCTGTAACCGGAGAGGTGGCAGCAGTAAAAGCAGCTGTAGATGCAGGAGCAGCCGCAATCAGACAAATGGGCGGCACGTTGCTTGTTTCGCAACACGTCATTCCACGTCCTCATGAGGAACTGGAAAATGTTATGGTAAAAGTTTCTACAATACCAGAAAAAGAAGATGCTGAAGCGAAAGAAGTTGTGAAAGCAAAAGAAGTTGTGAAAGCAAAAGAAGTTGTGGCAGCAAAAGAAGTTGTGGTAGCAAAAGAAGTTGTGGCAGTAATCTCAGCGGATTTGGATGACTTAAAGAAAGAAACTGTTGATAAGACAGTACTTGAAAAGGGTTTAAAAGAAGCCGTTGCGATGCTTAATAAGTTAAAAGTGACTAAACTCCGAAATCTTGCACGTGGGTATAAGGAATTTGGTATTGCTGGAAGGTTGATTTCTAAAGCTGATAAGAAAATGCTGCTGACTGAGTTTGAAAAATACTATAAAAAAAAATAACAGAAAATAACCAAATAAATTAGACTGGTAAATAAAACAGAAAGGAGGACTCATTAGATGGAAAATTTTGATTATGACTTAAGATCTGTACAGGAAGTGAGAAATCTTGCACGCCTGGGCAAAATAGCGACAGATCAAATTGCTGGATATAATGAAGAACAAATCGACAGAATTTTATGTAACATGGTAAAAGTGGCAGAAGAAAACGCTATGCTTCTAGCGAAGATGGCGGTTGAAGAAACTGGATTTGGTAAAGTTGAAGATAAGACTTATAAAAACCATATGGCTTCAACTCTTTTATACAATGCTATTAAGAATATGAAGACCATTGGCATCATACAGGAAGATGCTACGACGAAAGTAATGGATATAGCGGAGCCGGTAGGATTGATTATGGGTATTGTACCTTCAACGAATCCAACATCCACTGCTATTTTTAAATCAATCATTGCAATAAAGTCTCGTAATGCAATTATATTCTCCCCGCACCCTTCTGCAGCAAAATGCACGATGAAAGCAGCAATGCTTATGCATGAAGCGGCGGTGGCTGCAGGAGCACCTGCTAATATTATTGGGTGCATCTCGATGCCTTCGATTGATTCGACAAATGAGTTGATGAAATCAAAAGAGATTTCCATGATTATTGCAACAGGAGGCCCAGGAATGGTGAAGGCGTCTTATAGTGCTGGAAAACCTGCATTGGGAGTTGGCGCTGGAAACTGCCCTGCTTATATTGAAAAAACTGCTAATATCCAAAAAGCAGTCAGCAATATTATGGCTAGTAAGACTTTTGACTATGGAACGATTTGTGCGTCTGA
>JBBRXC010000132.1:0-4190 GCA_038248745.1 Peptostreptococcales bacterium
GTTTTTGAACATCAACAACTTCTTATTGGTGAACATGAGTTTAAACTACATCATTGGGAAGCTTTGGGTTGGTATAATTCCACTCAGAATGGTGAGTTTTTCACTTTGTTGCCTAAAGGAGTAAAGTTTAATCAGTTTGTTGGAGTTATACAAGTTGGAAATTTAACTATTGAAGTTCTTCCCAAAATTGGAAAAACTGCAATTGAAGGGGATAAATCTTTATGGCAAAAGGTATTAATAGATATGCTCCGTGAATGTCATTGGATGCAAGTATACGCCCATGATAAGGCCTCACTTAGGTTTAAACCAAACAGCATCCTTGAAGCTTATCTTGAGATTTTTCTGAATGAGTGCGAAAAACTCATTCGACAAGGATTGGTTAAAAAGTACAGGTCAGTCAAGAATAATTCAACAACTCTGAAAGGTAAATTACTGTTTGCTCAACAGGTGCAGCTGAACTCAATTCATAAAGAAAGATTTTATACCAGGCATCAAATCTTCGACCGTGAAAACATTTTTAATCAAATTCTTTTAAAAGCGTTGAATTTGGTACCAGATCTTAGTCAAAGTCCTTATCTCAAAGATAAAGTAACCAATCTTCTGCTATCCTTTCCCGAGTTAACCGATATTATTGTTACTAATTCAACACTTGAAAAACTTTCATTTGATCGTAAAACAATTCGTTACAGAGAGGCCATTGAAATAGCAGCGATGCTCTTATTGAACTATAGGCCAGATATAATTTCAGGGAATAACCATGTGCTTGCGATTCTTTTTGACATGAATGATCTGTGGGAGGAATTCATTTATCGCCAGTTATCAAGACACCGACCTAAAAACTTTCAGATTAGAGCGCAGAACTCAAAGAGTTTCTGGAAATTCGATGGCAGTCAGTCATATAAAAAAATCCGTCCGGATATTTTAATTTATGATCAGGAGACAAACTCCAGTGCAATTCTGGATACTAAATGGAAAATCCCGGATAACAATATTCCATCTGATAGTGATTTAAAACAAATGTTTGTCTACAATGAATATTGGGATGGCCGACAAGCTTTACTGGTTTATCCAAATCAAAATTATACTGACGAACCAATCTATCTTGGGGGAAAATTTGCAAGTAAAGCTGATACAGAAATAAAACATAAATGCGGAATATTGAAAGTAGCAGTACTTGATAATTTAAATAAGAAATTAGATAACTCCATAGGAACACGAATAAATAGTTTCCTGAATAATCAAATATTCCATGAAGTACAGCATATACGATAAGGTTATTTATGCTTTAAAGCAAGCCGAACAGCATAACAGCAGCATTATGGTGAAGCCAGAGGTGATTTTATGGCCTGATCCGGAGAACCAATGGTCTGAAGTGATACCAGTAATGCAGGAAAATTTGCCCCAATTAATTTCCTATGGCAAATATATTCCAGGTAAAAAACAAGGCCCATCCATCTGGATAAAATGTATGGTTGCCAGGGTAATTCCTGAGGCAATTTGGGATGAGGAGGTGACTCCAATAATTTATCTCCCTGGCGTTTCAAAGAATGACCTGAGAAATGTTGAAGAAGCCAGGCTTGAGTTCCAACCCCTGCTTGAGTATCAATATACAGGTACCATGTTTGTTCAGGAAAATGGTAAGGAATGGACTATTCTTGCATTTATCGAAAATGCAGCATCTGGTCTGGGATTAAGAGTAGCCAAAGATGGAGCAACAAAAGATGCATTGAAAAAGGCACTTCCCAGGATTTTTAACGATAAAGAAATACTTCAAGGGAAAACTTTAATTGACAGTGAATTTCTGAATAATCAGTTGTTCCCGGATATTATTCATAACATTTTAAAATGGATGTGCATTGGAGATTCTTTTCTGGAAAGCATGGACCCAGCCAGAAAAGATGTCTTTATTAATATTTGTAAAACCCAATATGAATTTACTCCTGATCACAAAAACATATATGCCATTACAGAGAAGTTAGGTTCACAGAGAAATCAGTGGAAATATGTATGGCAAATGTATGCTACTGCTCCACATAAATATTCGGAAATAGAGGAATTACTTCGAGCAGCGAAACCTAAAGATTTGGGAGAAGGATTATATGCGTTCCCGGACGAAAGCTGGCCACAAGTGAATGAACAAAAGGAAGTTGATTTAAGAGATACTCTTGAAAAGTTGTCCAAATTGTCACCTGATCAGGTAGCTGCAAGACTTCACGAGTTGGATTATAAAAATATTAAGCGAAAAAATTGGGTTTGGTTTGAACTGGGTTACTCCCCTCTGTGCGGTGCTTTGCCATTCCTATGTAAAATGGCAGAATTAACTACAGAATCATTTCCCTCTCTTAGCATTAACGACCTTAAAGAATATTATATCTCTCAGGGATATTTAGCCGATCAGTCCATGAGGAAAGCCATGGCAATGGTTAAAGCTGACAAGGACAAAACTATTTTAAAATCAATAATTCAGCTTATATATAAACCCTGGCTCGAATTACTTACAAAAAAATTCCAGGGTCTTGTTGAGAAAGATGCATCAATTTTCACGAGTCAAATAGCAACAACTGAGTCCGAATCATTTGTATTGTTTGTTGATGCATTTCGGTTTGAATTAGCCAAAGAGTTTGTAGATCGGTTGTTAAAACTCAATTGCCAGGTAACACTCGCTGCAAGTTGGTCTGCCATACCTACAGTTACTCCCACTGCTAAGCCAAACGTTTCTCCGATGGCTACAGACATATCACTTTCGAGTGGCATAAATGAATTCCGTCCACAATTAAAAAGTGGAAAAGATTTGCAAACTGCAGCTTTCAAAGAGTCCTTGAAAACATTTGATTTCAATATGGTTAAAACCGGTGATTCCATGACTCAGGAAAAAAAATACTGGCTGGAAATTGGTGATATAGATACAAAAGGACATGAAGAACAAGCGGGTATGGTTAAACGTATTGATGAACTGTTTGATTATGTTCAGGAAGTGATAGACGCTGCATTTGAAAAAGGAGTAAAAAGGATAAAAATAGTTACTGACCATGGATGGCTATTATTGCCTGGTGGTTTGCCGAAAACACAATTAAATGAGGGACTTACCGAAACCCGATGGGGTCGATGTGCATTAATAAAAGAAGGAGCTAAATCAGATTTATTACACCTGCCCTGGCGATGGAATCCATCAACTTTTATTGCCTATTCTCCTGGTATTTCATTTTTCAAGGCGAACCAGGAATACGCACATGGAGGTATATCCATTCAGGAATGCTTATTACCAGTGTTAATAGTTGAAAATTCATTAGATATTGGACTTGCCCCAAAATTTACAAATATTAAATGGGTGAATCTGAAATGCGCTATTGAATGTGAGAATATAGGGGATGGATATACTGTTGATATCAGAACCAAATTCAGTGATGAAAATACCTCTATTGTTATTTCCAGAAACAAGGGAATTGTCGACAATAAAGGCAGTCTAATGGTTAGCGATGATGCAGAATCACAAGCTGCCACAGTAGTATTGTTAGACGATAAAGGAAGAATCAGAGATAAACAAGCAACCACCGTTGGTGAATAAAAATATCAGTATGGAATTAGATAAATTAGATCAGATTTCGGCATCAGCCTTCGAAGGCTATATTGTTCGTAAGGACTTACTGGAACAATTCAAGAAAACCTATCCCATACCAACCTATGTCATTGAATTCCTTTTAGGAAGGTATTGTGCCACTACCAATGAGCAGGAAATACTGGAAGGCCTGGAAATAGTATCACGACAGCTTAAAGATCGTACAGTCCGAACCGGTGAAGAAGAATATTTTAAATCAAAAGCCAGAGAGCAAGGTTCAATAAAACTAATTGATATAATAACAGCCAGATTAGATACAGCCTCAGATAGTTATGTGGCAACATTACCCAGTTTACAATTAAACAAGGTTCGTATTTCTTCTGAAATGGTAAACGCCAACGACAGGATGCTAACCGGGGGTTTCTATGCTGAGGTTGAACTGGAATATGATGCAACCATTGCACAGGAAAGCAATGGAAGACCTTTCGGTATTAACAATATACGTCCAATTCAACTATCCCAGCGAAACGTACTGGATATTTTATACAAAGGCCGGGAACATTTCACCCTTGAAGAATGGAAGGATTTTTTACTCCGAAGTGTTGGAATGGAACCATCCAGCCTCTCAGAAAAA
>JBBRXC010000133.1:0-4172 GCA_038248745.1 Peptostreptococcales bacterium
TAATAACGTTGTGACCTCAGGAATATTCATCGATGCAATCGTAGGAGGAGAAGAACAATGGCAGATATAAAAGAAATCATTGCAGCAAGAGTTGCAAAAGAATTAAAGGACGGAGACGTGGTTAATTTAGGCATCGGACTTCCTACAATGGTGGCGAATTTTATCCCTGAAGGCGTGGATATCATTCTTCAGTCAGAAAATGGCATCATGGGAATGGGAGCAGCAGCAAAAAAGGGAGAAGAAGACGTAGATATTATCAACGCAGGCGCTCAATATGTAACAGTAAATCCTGGAGCAATGTATTTTGATAGCGCAACCTCATTCGGTATCATTCGTGGAGGACACGTAGATGCAACGGTACTTGGCGCACTTGAGGTGGACTGTCATGGGAATGTAGCCAGTTGGATCGTGCCAGGCAAGATGGTGCCGGGAATGGGCGGAGCCATGGACCTTGTGGTAGGGGCTAAAAAAGTTATCATCGCCATGCAGCACACGCAAAAAGGTGCACATAAAATATTCGACGAATGTAGGTTACCTTACACGGCAGTAGGTGTAGTAGACATGATCGTTACGGAAATGGGCGTGATGGAAATAACAAAGGAAGGGATTGTCCTGACTGAAGTGCATCCTGATTATACCGTTGAGCAGGTGCAGGCAGCGACAGGAACAAAGCTAATTATAAGCCCTGATTTAAAATCAATGCAGTAAGAACAAGAAATTAATAGCGCTTGTGAATTGGAATGGAGGAACGCACTTATGAGGAACTGCAAAAAAATAGTTGTGGCTGGGGCTGGATTGATGGGGACTTCAATGGCTCAGATTTTTGCCCAACATGGATATGTAGTGACGATATACGATATTGTAGAACCTGGGCTTGAAAAAAGCAAGAACCTGATAAAGATTAATCAGGAAGAGCAAATAAAAACAGGAGATATAAAAAAGGAGGAGTCTATTGCACTCCAGAAAAGATTACACCATACAATTGACAAGGATTGTTTCAAAGATTGTGATTTGGTGGTTGAATCCATTATGGAAGTCATGGCGATCAAACAGTCGTTTTGGGGCGAAATTTCTAAACTGGTGCCTGAAGATGCGGTCCTTGCTTCAAACACCTCGGGCCTTTCTATTACCAGAATAGCTGAGGCTGTTCATAAACCAGAAAGATTTGCCGGAATGCATTGGTTTAACCCAGCGCATTTGATTCCTTTGATAGAAGTGATCAAAGGGGATTGCAGTGCAGTAGAGACAGTCGATTATTTGTACGATTTAGCTCTAAAACTAGGGAAAGAACCAATTCGTGTAAACAAGGACGTTCCGGGTTTCATAGGAAACAGGATACAACTGGCAATTTTGCGAGAATCATTGTATCTAGTGGAAAGTGGTGTAGCGACATATGAGGATATTGACCGCTGTATGAAATATGCCTTAGGTTTCCGTTATGCCTGTTTAGGACCTTTTGAAGTTTGTGATATGGGGGGGTTGGATACCTTTTACCATATTGCGGAATACCTATACCCTGACCTCAGCGATGTGAAGGAGCCTGAAAAGACTCTGAAAGATCTGTACGAAGCAGGAAAATTCGGTGTAAAGACGAAAAAAGGATTTTATGATTATAGTAATGGCAAGGATGAAGAAGCAATTAGAAGAAGAGATGATCTGTATATAAAAGTAAGCAAATTGCTAAAATAAGGGCGTATATTCATCTACGAGACCACATTTGAAACACTAATCACCTAACATACAAAAAAATGTTGGGTGATTTTTTTATTTACCCATTCTAACTTGACGCCATCAAAGAGGCAACTTACTTTACCATTTATCTCCAATTATGATATAGTAGGAATATATCTTGTGACTGTAGAAAATATAATATTATCTGTAGTTCAAAACAAAAATTATTATAAAAAGAATCCGAATATCTATACCATAAAGTTGAGACATTTATTATTGGTGGAGAAGAGGAGGAGAAGAGGTAAAGAATGAAACAACTATCCCAAAAAATGCTTGAAATGAAGGCATCTTCTGTTAGGAAGCTTACGAAATATGCTGATGACGCGGAATCCAAGGGCAAGAAGATTTATAGGCTTAATATTGGACAGCCTGATTTACATGTTCCAGAGGAATATTATGCTCACATTCGCGCATTTAATGAGCCAACAGTAGAATATATGCCTTCAAACGGCGTTCCGGAGCTATTGAAAGCAGTAGAAAAATACTATAAGGGTGCAGGAATTAACGTAGATCAAAAGCACATTTATATTACGACAGGTGGAACGGAAGCAATTCTGTTCACATTGTTAGCACTGACAAATTCAGGCGATGAATTTATTGTATTTGAACCATATTACTCAAACTATAATACGCTCTTTACAATTACAGGAGCAACACCTATAGCGGTAACAACTTATGCTGAGAACGGATTCCATTTGAAAAAAGATGCTATAGAAGCGAAGATTACTGATAAGACAAAGGCGATTTTAATAACGAATCCAGGCAATCCAACAGGTACAGTTTTAACTAAAGAAGAAGTACGTATGGTAGCGGACATTGCAAAAGAACATGATCTATATATTATTGCTGATGAAGTCTATAGAGAAATAGTATTTGATGGAAGAGAGATTACCAGTTTTGGTTTCTTAGAGGATATCCATAATAGGCTTATCATTGTAGATAGTGTGTCAAAGAGATTCAATGCATGTGGCGCGAGGATTGGCGTTGTTGTCTCCAAGAATAAAGAGGTCCTTAAGATAATCGCAAAGCTTTGCCAAGGACGTTTGGCCGTATCTACTATTGAACAGTACGGAGCCATAGGACTTTATTCTTCAGGGTATAGAGTTATTAACGAGATTCGTGACGAGTTCCAAAGAAGAAGAGATGTCGTTTTTAGCAATCTTAAAGAAATGCCCGGTGTTATTTGTGAGAAGCCAGAGGGAGCATTTTATGTAATATGTAAATTGCCTGTAAACGATGCAGAAAAATTTCTTATTTGGATGCTAGAAGAGTTCGAAGACAACGGAGAAACTGTAATGGCATCCCCTGCAAACGGCTTTTACGCTACTGAAGGATTGGGAAAAAACGAAATAAGAATTGCTTATGTGTTAGAGCCAGAAAAGCTAGATCGAGCAATGCATATATTTGCAAAGGGGATAGAGGCTTATAATAAGAGACAGTGAAATCAACTGTTATAATAGGAAGAATATAAAACCTTTGAGGGAAGGAGATCGTGGGAATGAACTATTTTATCTTGGGCGTAGGACTTATTATTTTGATAAAAGGAGCAGATGTTTTTATTGAATCTGCGTCTAGGATAGCGAATATTTTGAAGATATCGCCATTCATCATTGGGCTTTTTATAGTTGCAATTGGGACGAGCGCACCGGAAGCGTCGATTGGCGTCATATCGGGCATACAGGGAACAAATCTCATTACACTTGGGGATGTTGTCGGGAGCAGCATCGTTAATATTTTAGTTGTAATAGGTGTTGCAGCCATGATTCTTCCGATTAAAGTAGACTCTCGCTTATCGTTAAAGGAACTTATCATTTCTATTTTTGTTCAATTGAGCCTGTTGATCATGATTTTTACTGGCTCAATTTTATCCAGGGTGGAAGGCGTGACGCTTTTAGTGGGGATGGTCATATTTTCGGAATATGTTTTTATAAAATCAAAGAAAAATTCCGAAAAAGAAAAATCTTCTGCGAAATCTGATGCGGAGCCATTTAGTGATGAAAAAATAGAAGAAGATGCCCTTTATGAAGAGCTAGAAGAGGTGAAGAAAACTGGTGAATTGCTAGATTTTAAACTTGAACATCCTGCGAAGGAAAATAAAAGGGAATCTATGCTGAAGTTGCTAGCGATGTTTCTGGTGGGATTGGCAGGACTCATTGGCGGGGCAAATCTAGTTGTAAACAGCGCTGTTCAGATTGCTTATGCGTTGGGTTTAAGTGAAACCTTAATAGGATTAACCATTATAGCTTTCGGCACATCGCTTCCTGAACTCGTTACATGTTTGGTTGCTGTTTTCAAAAAACAAGAATCTATCGCTGTTGGAAATATTATAGGCAGTAATATCTTCAATGTGCTATTTGTTATGGGTATGAGCTTGACCTTACATCCAATCGCTATCACCTCTGATATTTTCTTCGATATTTTTGTAATGATTGGGGCTTCAA
>JBBRXC010000134.1:0-4160 GCA_038248745.1 Peptostreptococcales bacterium
AGCATTTGAGATGTTTGGGGGTGTTCCCCGTTTCTGTGTATACGATAATCTCAAGACTGCCGTCGTCAAAAACTTTGGTAAGAAAGCCGTCAAAAACGAGCAGTTTGCCCGGATGGAAGCCCATTACGCCTTCCAGGCTGTCTTTTGCAATATCGCAGCAGGTTGGGATTAGCTTCAATCTTGGGTTATCTCTAATCACGAAGAATTATCTGAAAACAACAGTGATTCTAAGAAGAGATTAGTGATAACCCATTTATTTAATGCTATACTCCTGTTGCCAGAAAAGGCAGAAGGAGGAAATATAATGAGAAAACTTGAAGAAAGTATAACGACCATTCTTGAACGGATTCGTCCTAAACTTGCAGATGCATCATACGAACAAAGAAGAGAAACTTTCGACCAGTTAATTCGGATGGCCAGTGAAATGGGTATATCGGAACCATGTCAGGAACTATATGATGCTTTTTGCAAAGACGACCATGGTTCCAGACAGCGGAAATCAATGCACTGTCAGATACTAAAAATGCTCGATTTTGAAGTTGGGACACAAGGGACTACGGCAAATGGTCTTTTTTTAAACGAAATACCCCTGCCCTCAGAAATGGAAGCGAAAACATTTGCATCGCAATGCACTTTTCCGTTATCAGAGCAGACTGATATCGGCATGTTGATTGCTATTGCCGCACTGGAAATGAAATCTTTCCAACTTTCATCGTCTACTATGGGACAGTATCAGCATGCATGGAGGGAAATCAAGGCATGGTTTTTCAAGACAAATAACATGGCATATCGTTTTGATTTGATAGAGCGGTATCTAATGGATAATGATTCCAAGAGAGATGCCGGAGAAATTAAAAACTGGAAATGGAAAATCCTAAGGAAATCGGCATATGTTCTTAAAGAAGTGGCGATAACCGGGCATTTTCAATGGAAGAATATCTCCTCTTATAAACTGGACTTTGATGATGTACAACTGGAAGTAGTCCATCAGGAATACATTGCATACCTGAAATCAGAAAATCTAAGTGCTGCAACCATAGAGATCCGGAGTTATGTATTTCGCAAGGCTCTTTCTTCCGGGAATATAAACAGCACATACCGACTGCGCATGCTCACAGGTCAGAATATTCAGGAGATTGTAAAAGGATTTTTGCAAACATTTTGTCTTGATAGTCTTTCAACGATTATTCCGATTTTTAAAAGTATAGTCCGTTACCTTTACAAAGAAAGACACATCAGCAACGATTTTTCTGGAATCATTCTGAAGCCCTTTTATCAAAGGAATAATGTAGCAGCATATATTTCACAGAAAGATGAAAATCTCCTGTATAAACAACTTCAAGAAGAACCTCTTAGGAATAGGGCAATCACACTTCTTGGACTGAAACTGGGGCTTAGGAATAAAGACATATGTTGCCTGAAGTTGCATGATATCGACTGGGAGAATGATCTGATTCGGTTGAACCAGCATAAAAATGGCAAACCACTTATACTTCCACTGACTTCGACGGTAGGAAATGCTCTGATGGATTATATATTAAAAGAACGTCCCTCCGTCAGGGTTGCTGATTCCAATGTGTTCCTCCGCAGACAGGCACCCTATGTAGGTATTCGTAAAGCTTACAAAATATGCAGACAAATCATTGACCATGCAGGGATTGTTCCCGTAAATGGTACTGGCAAAGGCACTCATCTTTTGCGATACACGTTTGTAAACAGGCTTCTTGAAGCAGAAACGCCACATCAAGTCATTACGGATGCACTTGGCCATACAACAAAGGAAGCGGATAAAAATTATATTTCCATGGAAGCGTCGATGCTTAGACAGTGTGCAATCGGTCTTAATCTGATTGGCAAAAAACACTGGAAAGAAGGTGATTGCAATGAAAACACCTGATTACCGAAGCTGCCTGGGAAAGCAAATCCGTATATTTGTTGAACAAAAGCGTGCCGTTGGGCATCCCTATGTATCTTCTGCAAGTATTCTGCTGGATTTTGACACAATGCTTACGGAAGAGTTCCCAGAAACAGATTGTATATCCAAAAAAATATGTGATAGTTGGATAAAAAGGAAAAAGTCCAAGCCGAAAAGTTTGGGGCATAACGTGACAGCAGTTCGTCAACTTGCGAAATATCTCAACGGACTCGGAATCCCTGCCTATATAATACCGGAGAACATCCCTTCTGGCAGAGAAAAGTTTGAGCCGCACATATTTACAGATAGCGAGAAAAGAGCTTTTTTTGCTTCGGTTGACTTATGTCTCTGGCGAAAAGTATCTCCTTTGCGCTGTTATGTTGTCCCGATGATTTTTCGCCTTATCTATTGTTGTGGTTTGAGATCATCAGAAGCTCGCAGGCTGAAAGCTAGCGATATTGATCTGACTTCGGGAAAAATTATTATCCGTGAATCCAAAGGTTGGCGTGCGAGAGTCGTATATGTCAGCCAGGATTTGCTTGAAAATCTTATAGAGTACAACGCCATTATTGAATGTCATCTGCCCGAAAGGGAGCCGTTCTTTCCGAACAGAGATGGAAACTACTACAGTAAAGAAATTCTTGATAAATGGTTCCATGAATTCTGGGATCCACTGCCAGAAGCTGTTGATGTTACCGGTTCTTCCCCTCGTGTCCATGACTGGCGCCACACCCACCTCACGGACCGGTTGAACCTTTGGGTACAGGAAGGGCGTGATATAAATGCACTGTATGTTTACTTGAGTGAATACGCAGGCCATTCAAGTTTTGCCTCAACGGACTACTACCTGCATCTGATACCATCATTCTATCCGGAACTTGAAAAACGAATGGCTTCTGTAAATAAGGACATTCTGCCAGAGGTGCCATATGGAAGATAAAATGATGTTCTATCGGATGCTCCGTGATTTTCTTATTGATTATCTTATTACGCAACGAAATTCAAGCAGTAAAACTGTTAGTGCCTACAAACAATCTTTAAATCAGTTCCGCATCTATTTGCGGGATGAAAAGAGCCTTCCTTTCGATAAAGTAGGTTTTGACTGTTTTTCGAAAGAGCAGATATACGGGTTCCTTGTCTATCTGCGCGATAATAAAAAATGCTCTGTTGCAACGTTGAACCTACGGCTTGCTGCCATAAAATCATTCCTCCACTATTGCAGCGGGGAGGATATCAGCTGCAGCGTTTTTTATTTCAATGTTTCTGGAATCCATAAATTCAAAGGTGAAAAGAAACCATGTGTGGCGTATTTGAAACCGGAGCAACTTAAACTGATTTATTCAGTACCTGAAAGTGAGATAAAAATGGGCAGGCGCGATATATTTATTATGATATTCCTTTATGAAACAGGTGCCAGAATAGAAGAATTCCTCAACCTGAAGATTAAGGACATCTTACGTATAGAAAAAACATCACAAATTAGAATCTATGGGAAAGGAAGAAAAATACGTTACGTTCCTCTTCTTAAAGAAACTATGTTACATCTGGACGCGTACTTGTCTGAGTTTCATTTTTCATCAGATGGCGATGATTACTTGTTTTATACGATTCATAACGATAAGCACACACAGATGTCCCCGGGAAATGTTGATCATATGTTGAAAAAATACGCATCTATAGCGGCTTTATCTGACGATACATTTCCAAAAGAACTTCATGCCCATATGTTTCGTCACAGTATTGCGATGGCAATGTATAAAAAAGGAGTTCCGCTCTCTTATGTCAGGGATTTTCTGGGGCATGCGAGTTATGATACGGTAAGTATTTATGCATATGCGGACGGCGAGACAATCGCAGATGCATTAAGAAAAGCAGATCATGAACCAGTATCTCAGACAAAAAAATGGAAAACACATGAAAAAGAGCTGCTGGCGTTCTGTGGTTTGGAATAAAGGTTATCATCAATCTGAAACCGGAAACTGTCTGATTTCAAGGCAGTTCTCCGGAATTAAAGATAACCCAAGATTGAAGCTAATCCCAACCTGCTGCGATATTGCAAAAGACAGCCTGGAAGGCGTAATGGGCTTCCATCCGGGCAAACTGCTTGTTTTTGACGGCTTTCTTGCCGAAGTTTTTGACGACGGCAGTCTTGAGATTTAATGTAAAGCTGATATTAATGTAAAGTCGAGGACAAGAACGTTCTAAACACTAAATGTATCCTGCCATCAACTTTACATTATAAATG
>JBBRXC010000135.1:0-4156 GCA_038248745.1 Peptostreptococcales bacterium
AGGGAATCAAGTGGAAAGAAAGATCAAATTTCGAGATATGCCTGAGGGCTTCTTAATTGATATTCTTTTTAATGCAACAAATGATGCGATCATCGTGGTTGATAGAGATGGGTATATTGAAGAGATTAGCGATGCCTATGTAAAATTCCTGAAAGGTAATAAAGAAGACATGATTGGGAAGCATGTTACTGATGTTATTGAAAATACAAGAATGCACGAGATACTAAGTACAGCCCAGCCTGAAATAGCTTCACTGCAGGAAATTCAGGGACACAAAATGATCGCCTCACGCTTCCCAATCATAAAGGATGGCAAAGTAATCGGGGCTCTTGGCAAGGTTGTATTTAAAAATATAAAGGAGCTGACAGGGTTATACGCAGAAATGAATATACTGGAGCAGGAACTCCACATATATAAGAAAAAGTATGGCATAATCAATGTGGCAAAACATACCGGCGAAGACCTAATTGGCGAAAGCGACATGATGAAAGAATTGAAGGAAATGATTTCACGTGTTGCAAATGGGAATTCTGGCATATTAATCACAGGTGAAAGTGGTACTGGCAAAGAAATAATTGCCCATGCCATTCATGCTGCAAGCAAAAGAAGTGACAAACCTCTTATTTCTGTCAACTGTGCCTCGATTCCTTCGGAACTCATGGAGTCGGAATTTTTTGGCTATGAAGAAGGGTCTTTCACAGGAGCAAAGAAAGGCGGTAAGATTGGACTGATCAAAGCCGCTGATGGAGGCACATTATTTCTTGATGAGATTGGTGATTTGCCTATGCATATGCAGGTGAAGCTGCTACGAGTGTTACAGGAAAAAGAGGTTCGTAAAGTTGGATCCAATCGGGGAGAGCCCTTCGATGCCAGAATTATTGCAGCAACAAACAGGAATCTTCATGAGTTGATGGATGAAGGGAAATTTCGATCAGACTTGTTTTATAGACTGAATGTGGTAGGGATTATTAGCCCCCCACTCAGAGAGCGAAAAGAAGACATTAAATTGTTAGCAGAGGCATTGATTAATAAAATAGCAGCAAGACATGGAATCATGGAACCCCTAATTTCTGAAGAGGTAATAGAGACATTTAGACAATATGACTGGCCAGGAAACATTCGTGAATTAGAAAATATATTGGAACGCTCGGTGAACTTCCTGGACGCTGACAGAATAATAAAAGTTAAACAGCTTGACATGAAACTGAGGGGCGAGAGTGATGAGGAACTTTCAGGACCATTGAAAAGCATTATAGAAACTGCCGAAAAAAATGCGATTTTGACCACCCTTTACAAATATGGCGGAAGCAAAACAAAGACCTCTAGAGAACTGGGCATTAGCAGGACTAGTTTATACGAAAAACTTGGTAAATATGACATCGGAGTTCATTGCGGCAAAAAAATGTAAACATTTACGTACAAAATCCAAGCAGAACGTACGGAATTAAGCGCATAAATATAGAGAAGGAATAAAAAATGTCCGAAAAATATTACAAAAAGCCTATTTGAGCGACGATAGCAAGATCAATCGCCGCTCTTTATTATTTGTTCTGAAAACAAAGTCTTGAAATTTGATTGCAATTTCAAGACTTTGAATCGTTTGCAAAACTATTAAAATCCTTTGGCATTCTTCTTGCGATATATAGGTTTGACAGATAAAAAGAAACTATGGCAATAACAGTAGTAACATAGTTTTTAAAATGCAAAAAATATGGGAGGAGAAAAAATGTTGAAAGGAAAAGTAGGAATTGTTACAGGAGCAGCCAGTGGTATAGGATTTGCAGTTTCCGAGGCATTGTCCAAAGAAGGGGTCATGGTTGTGATGGCTGACGTTAACGAGGTATTACTCAAAGAGGCAGCTGAAAAAATTGGATGTAGTTATTATGTGGGCGATTTAAGCAAGAGAGAAACCTGTAAAGGACTTGTAGATTTCGCTATTAAAAAAAACATGAAAGTTGATATATTAGTGAATGTTGCGGGCATACAGACGGTAAAGTCCATCGAAGAATTCCCCGAAGACAAATGGGATTTCATGCTTTCATTAATGTTAACCGCACCGTTTTTGTTGACAAAATACTGTTGGAGCTCTATGAAAGATCAGAAGTGGGGTCGTATCATCAATTTGAATTCCATTCATGGGCTAGTTGCTTCTGAGTATAAGGCGGCCTATGTATCAGCAAAGCATGGATTAATGGGATTGACCAAAACCGCTGCGATGGAAGGTGGAGAGTACGGAATAACTGTGAACTCAATTTGCCCTGCTTATGTTCGCACACCATTAGTAGATGGACAAATTGCTGCACAGGCTAAAGTTCATGGCATTTCTGAGGAGCGGGTTGTGAGAGAAGTTATGTTGTCAAAAGCCGCAATTAAAACTATGTTGGAGCCTTCAACCGTGGCGGAAGTCGTACTTTTTCTTTGCTCAGATACAGCCGCAAATATTACTGGCATTGCACTTCCTATCGATGGTGGTTGGACCGCTAACTAAAAAACATATTTCAAACAAAACGGAAAAAATTATTGTTATCTATTTATTTAAAAGGAGGAATTCTTATGATTGGTGTAATCGGTATTATAATATCCCTTGGACTTTTAATCTTTTTGGCTTATAAAGGCTGGTCAGTAATTATTATCGCCCCATTATTGGCTTTATTAGCCGCATCGTTTGCTATTTTTCAAGGCGGAGAGTTTCATCTTCTGGCCACTTATACAGAAGTATTCATGGTAAGTCTGGCGGGTTACGTGAAGAGCTATTTCCCAATATTCTTACTTGGCGCTTTGTTTGGAAAACTCATGGATGATTCCGGCTCAGCAAATACTATTGCCTACTATATTTCAAAGAAGGTTGGCAAAGGAAAAGAAATTTGGGCAGTCGTTCTAGCCTGCGCTGTTATTACTTATGGTGGCGTGTCCCTTTTCGTAGCAGTTTTTGCAATTTATCCAATCGGCGCAGCTATTTTTAGAGAAGCAGGGATCCCTAAAAGGTTGCTGCCTGCTGCTATAGCTCTTGGCGCATTTACCTTTACCATGACAGCACTTCCTGGCACTCCTCAAATTCAGAATGCAATCCCAATGCAATTCTTTGGCACTGATGCGTTTGCAGCCCCTATTCTTGGAGTAGTTGCCGCATGCATCATGCTCTTTGGCGGCATGTTTTGGCTAACTACAAGAGCGAAGAAAGCAGCGGCAAATGGAGAAGGTTATGGAGAACATCCTAATGAGAATATTAAACCAATGGATACGACCAACATGCCGTCCATAGGTGTTTCAATAACGCCTATTATTGTTGTTATTGTTGTGAATTATATTTGTTCAAAATTTGTATTCTCCAGATATAATGGAGCCTATCTTGAAACCGCCTACAATACAAAGCTTTCAGCCGTTCAGGGTAACTGGAGTTTGATTATCGCATTAGTTGCTGGGGTTTTGCTAGCTATTCTTATGAATCACAAGAGAATTCAAAATGTTGCAGAATGTTTAAAGAGCGGCGTACAAGGCTCATTCCTAGCAATCATGAATACTGCATCTGAGGTTGGTTACGGAAATGTTATAAAGACCTTAGCTGGATTCACAATCGTTGCAGGAGCCATGTTAGGCGTTTCAGACAACCCATTGATTACAGAAGCAATCGCCTCCTCAGTCCTAGCTGGGATCACAGGTTCTGCTTCTGGAGGCTTGAGTATTGCACTTGCCACTTTCTCAGAACAATTTATCACGCAAGCTGCTGCTTATGGCATTAGTCCGGAAGTTCTACATAGGGTTGCATCTGTTGCTTGTGGTGGACTTGATACTTTACCGCATAATGGGGCAGTTATCACTTTGCTTGGTATTACAGGCATGACACACAAAGAAAGCTATATTAATATTGGCATGTGTACCGTTGTTATTCCTTTAATTGCGGTTGCAGTAATTATTGTGTTAGGAACACTTGGAGTCGTATAGAAAAATTCTTGAAACTGGTGGGTTTGCTGTAATAAAGCCTGTGGATCACTTTTTTCGTCTGTGGATAAATTTGCTTCAAGAGTTTGTGCACAGTGAAAAAAGTTATCCACAGGGAAATTTGGACAAAAACCCATCAATTCCAATAATTATTTCAAATAGAAGCCCAATACCGGCTGCTTATAATGGGTTTGAAGCCCAATGTCGGATGCTTATA
>JBBRXC010000136.1:0-4093 GCA_038248745.1 Peptostreptococcales bacterium
AGGGGAAAAGGCGCCACCAGGCCCTAGCTGAAAAGGAGAAAAAATGAAAGATTTTTTAAAAAGAAAAGACATTGAGTTTAGTGGTAAAAGGTATTTTAATGATGCATTATCCGCAATGGCTTTGGGATTGTTTTCATCATTACTGATTGGACTTATTATTAAAACATTGGGAGAGCAAACTACAAATCTGTTTGGAGAAAACATGATTTCTTTATTTTGCATAGATGTTGGTGTCATTGCTATGGGGCTTATGGGGCCTGCAATTGGTGTAGCAGTGGCATGGGGATTAAAAGCACCTCCGCTAGTGTTGTTTTCCAGCGTTGTGACTGGAAGTATGGGCGCCGTTCTTGGTGGTCCGGCAGGAGCCTTTATAGCGGCTGCTATCGGTGCAGAATTTGGAAAAGCGGTTTCAAAAGAAACAAAGGTTGATATCATTGTTACCCCTGCAACTACTTTAATCATGGGGATGATCGGTGCGAAAATTTTTGGCCCTGCCATTGGGGCATTAATGACAGGTCTCGGGAAAGTAATCATGGCAGCGACAGAATTACAGCCATTCTTATTTGGGATCATTGTTGCTGTAATAGTAGGATTGGTTTTGACTGCCCCTATTTCAAGTGCAGCGCTCTGTATCATGCTTGGTCTTAGCGGGCTTGCGGCGGGGGCGGCAACGGTAGGATGTGCTTCTCAAATGATTGGTTTTGCTGTAATAAGCTTCAAAGATAATGGCGTGGGCGGCCTTTTTGCGCAGGGGTTGGGAACCTCTATGCTTCAGGTTTCTAATATTATAAAAAATCCGTGGATTTTAGTTCCTCCCACACTTGCAGGAGCCATTATCGGGCCACTAGCCACGGTTGTTTTTAAAATGACAAATATTCCAGTGGGTGCTGGAATGGGAACCTCGGGGTTGGTGGGCCAGATTGGGACGTTTACATCCATGGGATTCACCATGGACGTGCTACTGAAAGTGTTGCTGCTGCACATATTTCTGCCAGCAGTCATCGCTATCCTTGCAAATATATGGCTAAAAAAGATTGGCAAAATCAAGGACGGAGATTACAAATTAAACTTATAGCACTTGAAATAATAATGAAATAATGATACACTACAAGAGCGATTTTTATAATTGCTCTTGTAGTATTTTTAGAGTGTGGAAAAATAATGAAAAGGAAGTAAAGGGTAAAAGATGGAATTAGAAATGAAATACAGCATAGGCAACAAAGAAATTGCCGAAAGTATTTGGGCTGATGAATATCTTAATACAATTGAAGAAGACGGTACGAGAGAAAAAGTGTTTATGAAGGCCGCTTATTTTGATACCCCTGATCGAATACTTTGTAAAAATGATATAACCTTTAGAGTTCGAATGGAAAACGACAGAATCATTGCAACTCTTAAGTGGAGTGGCAAAAGCGAAGGGGCCATGCATCAGAGGGAAGAAATTAATGTGCCCGTTATTGAAGAGACGTGCTTTATATCTCCAAATCCGTCCATTTTTAAGGAAAGCCAGATTGGGCAAGAAGTCATTGACCTGATTGGTGAAAATGAACTTCACAGTATTATAGAAACCAGATTCCTCAGAAGCCGATTCAGAGTGGACACGGGGGAAACGATTATTGAGGTTTCCATAGATCAAGGAGAAATAATAACAGAAAAGGGCGAAGAACCTATTTTGGAAATGGAACTAGAAATATTTTCGGGTAATGAAGAGGTCCTTGTAAAACTTGGGCAGGAAATTTCAGGGAAATACGGACTTCAGGAAGAAGAAAGAAGTAAATATGCCAGAGGCAAGAATATGCTCTTAGGTGAGAAATGATTAAGTATTCAAGAATCGCAATCCTTATAGTTGTAGATGCAATCGCCATTAATTTGTCTTATATTGGCGCTTTTTTACTTCGATTTGATTTCAATATTAACAGTGCGGAGTTTGAATTGTTTTTTCCGGTATATGGAGACAATATTCTCCCAATCACCATGATATGCCTTGCTAGTTTTGCTATTATGGGGATATACACAAGCATGTGGCGATATGCGGGGACTGAAGAAACCGTAAAAATAGCCTTTGCGACGATTCTGTCAAATATTTTTGTTTTGGGATTCATCACAATGACTGGGCAGATGCTTCCTAGAAGTATTTATCTGATAGGCATACTGGTTATGGCGGCCTCTGTCATTACAACAAGACTGACCTACAGGCTGTTAAGAAGTTTGAGAAACCCAGGTAATTTTAATGTTTTTGTCTGGAAAGCCGGAAAGAGGGACATTTTTGGTAAAGACTTTATTAAAGTAATGGTTGTAGGTGCAGGAGATGCCGGGGCTACAATGATAAAAGAAATAAAGCATCACCCAGAGCACGGTAAGAAGGTTGTTGTGGCAGTTGATGATGATAAATCAAAACATGGGCAAAGAATTTCTGGCGTTAAAGTAGCTGGGGGACAGGAAAAAATCAGGTCACTGGTCAGGAAATATGGTGTCGAAGAAATAATAATTGCCATGCCTACTGCAAAGCAGAAGGATATTCAAAAAATTGTTTCCGAGTGCAATAAAACACGCTGCAAGCTGAAAATATTACCTAGTTTAATTGATATTATCAGTGAAAAGGTTACGGTAAGCAAACTGAGAAATGTACAAATTGAAGACCTTCTCGGCAGGGAGACGGTGAACTTGAACGTGAAAGAAATCAGCGGGTACCTTGAAGGGAAAATTGTGATGGTTACAGGCGGTGGTGGATCCATCGGGTCCGAATTATGTCGACAGATTGCACGTTTCAAACCAAGAAGAATCATTGCATTGGACATCTATGAAAACACCTTATTCGAGCTGACAAATGAGATGAAAAAAAAATACCCTGCATTGGAATTTGAAGCCGTTATAGGGTCTGTCAGAGATATGGCTAGGTTGAACAGAGTGATGGGGCAATTTAAACCCCATGTGGTTTTTCATGCAGCAGCCCACAAACATGTTCCTTTAATGGAAGGAAATTCCTGTGAGGCTTTGTTGAACAATGTTCTAGGCACAAAAAATATGATAGAAATATCGGAAAAATATGCCGTGCAAAAATTTGTAATGATTTCAACGGATAAAGCCGTCAACCCGACAAATGTCATGGGTGCGTCCAAAAGAATTGCAGAGATGATTATTCAGGAAAAAAGTAAAACCTCGGCCACTACATTTGTCGCTGTCCGGTTTGGAAATGTCTTGGGTAGCAACGGATCGGTGATTCCTATTTTCAGGAAACAGATAGAAGACGGAGGCCCTGTAACAGTAACACATAAAGATATTACAAGATATTTCATGACCATTCCAGAAGCAGTTCAGTTAGTCATACAGACTGGCGCCATTGCCAAAGGTGGAGAAATATATGTATTAGATATGGGAGAGCCAGTAAAAATAATCGATTTGGCTGAAACTGTCATCAAACTCTCGGGATATGTCCCCTATGAGGATATTGATATAGAAATAGTTGGATTGAGACCGGGAGAAAAACTTTTTGAAGAGCTTCTGCTGTCTGAAGAAGGTATTGAAAATACAAATCACGAGAAAATATATGTGGGACATCCTTTAGAGGCAATCGAAGCGTTGAAGGTGCTTTTAGAAACAGATCAACTTGACAAAGAAATCGTGAAAGTTTGCGAAGGGTCGGAAGAAGAAATAAGAAACTGGATGATGAAGATGGTGCCAAATTATAAGATTCATTAAGAGAAAATAAACAATTAGATTAAGAGATAATATTATTGGGTATACATTATATGGCTGCTGAAGTAGCCATTTTTGCTTTACTTTTTATGGCAAAAAAGGTATAATAATAAGTGATTAACCAATAAAAAGTATACTTTGCACAATTAAGTGCGTTTAAATTAGGAGGATAAATTATAATGAAATCAACTTTTATTTCAAGAGAAAAAAATGACGTAAAATTTACTATGGAATTCACTGCAGAGGAATTCGAACAGGCAGTTATAAAAGCTTATCAGGAAAATAAGGGTAAGTTTGCACTGAATGGTTTTAGAAAAGGCAAAGCGCCAAGAAAACTTATAGAAACTCAATATGGAGAAGATGTTTTTTATGAAGATGCGATCAATAATATGTTTTC
>JBBRXC010000137.1:0-4086 GCA_038248745.1 Peptostreptococcales bacterium
CCGAAAAATCCGTTTCCATACATCATTTTATTTCCCTCCTATCTTAAAGTTTCTTTCATTTGAAGATACGTTTTTTCATCGATTTCTCCAGTGACAAATCTTCTCTCAAGAATTTCTTCCGCATGGCTTCTGCCTCCGCCTGTGAAATTCACTTTGTTTTTTCCGTCCATGAGATAATAAACTAAAAAGCCGATTGCCAATAATCCAATGATCATCATAATATTTACCCCCTTAAATCCAATCAATTATTCTTATATTTTCATTATGCATACCAATTATGGCAGAATTATGACAAGCCCATTATAAGCATCCGACATTGGGCTTGAAGCCCATTCTAGGCAGCCCATAATGGGCTTCAAGCCAGTTTATACAACCCTTAAAATCTTCAACCTATTGGAATTTCAATACATAACACCTGTGGATTGTTATCCACAGGTGTTTTCGGAATTTTGACCAGTCATCTAGCTGAATCAAAAAAATTTTTTGGTTTGAATAGGATCCTTAATTCCAGTTATCCACAAGTAGCCTGTGGATAAGAATTTATTTAATCGGTGAAATTTCAACATTTTTTTTATAACACAAGCCCAATGTCGGATGCTTATAAAGGGCTTCGATTCGCTAATTTGCGCAATAGGGAGTATAATGTAAAGATTACTAAATTTTTAACAGAAGATGGCAATCATTCATTCTGTTATTACTTCAATGAATCGGAGAGGATATGAAAACTTCGGAAAAAGGGGATACTACAATGGGAGAGAAATTTAAAAAGCTAAAGGGGAAAATCGCAATTGTCACGGCGCTATGTCTGACATTGACACTGGCTATGCCAATAGGGGCAAGTGCGGTGACTGTATCAGACATTTCAGATCACTGGGCGAAGGAAACCATTCAGGACTGGGTGGATCAAGAGTACATTAATGGGTATGAAGACAGTACGTTTAAGCCAGACAATAATATTACAAGAGCAGAGTTCATGACGCTGGCCAACAAAGCCTTTGGATACACTGCAACAACGGCAATTACATATACAGATGTTGCAGCAGACGCATGGTATGCTGATGAAGTGGCAAAAGCAAAGGCTGCAGGGTACATCGAAGGATACCCAGATGGAACGATGAAACCAGAAGGGGCAATCAGTCGTGAAGAAGTCGCTTCAATTATTGTGAAAATTGACGCACTCAATGCAGACGCAGAAGCGGCAAATGTTTTCACAGATGCAGCAAAGCTTTTATGGAGTAAGGGTGCTGTCGGTGCAACGAAAACTGCTAAAATCATGATAGGATATCCAGACGGAAGTTTTGGCCCTCAGACCATGATTAAGCGTGGAGAAGCCGTTGTCACACTGGACAGAGCCATGAACTATAAAAATGGACCTGTAACACCTGTAACACCTGAAGCTCCTCCAGTAACAAGAAACGATAGTGAGGATACTGTTGCCGGGATGACAACAGCGATGGAATATAAGTTGGATGATGGTAGCTGGAAGGCATACGTGGCCAGCGAGTTTAATGCGCTTGATTTAAGCGGAGATCATACATTACTTGTTCGTTTTGCGGCAACTGAAAGCAGTCCTGTAAGTCTTTCAAAAACTTTAAACTTTACAGCAACCAGCGGTGGTGGTGGCGGTACAGTAGCAAATGCTGTTGATCTTGGCATGGCTGGCAGTTATGCCATTTTAGCCAAATCCGGAATTTCCTCAGTGCCAAATTCGGTGGTTACAGGTAATATTGGCGTTAGCCCAGTAGCTGCAACATTTATCACGGGATTTTCATTGACTATGGATGCAACAAATGTGTTCGCAACTTCAACCCAAGTTACTGGAAAAGTATATGCTTCTGACTACACATTGCCTACACCAAGCAATCTGACGACTGCTGTAAGCAACATGGAAGCAGCCTATACAGATGCCGCAGGCAGAGCAGCTGATTATACAGAACTTTATTCGGGAGACCTTAGCGGTAAAACACTTACAGCTGGCGTTTACAAGTGGGGAACTGAGGTAATGATCAATACAGATGTAACGTTGAGTGGTGATGCAAATGATGTGTTTATTTTCCAGATAGCAAAGGGAATCACGCAGGCAAATGGAGCAAAGATTATTCTAGCCGGCGGAGTGCAGGCAAAGAATATATTCTGGCAGTCAGCTGAAACCGTTTCCATTGGAACGAACGCTCATTTTGAAGGAATAATTCTGGGGATGAAGAACATTACATTAGGAACCAATTCAACAATGAATGGTAGGCTGCTGGCTCAGACTGCAGTTACATTAGACCAGAGCACGGTTGTAGCTCCTCAGTAGTGGGTCATGTCGGCTAAGGCCTATTAGAGAATTTGAACTAGGACCTGGAGGCATATGTCAACTTAGCCCTGATGGGGCAAATAATTATAACAATAAAAAAGGCAGGCTTGATTTCGTTAAGATTTCAATGCCTGTCTGTTTTATTTCTGTTATTTACCATGCCTGTCTGTTTTATTCCTGTTATTTGCCATCGTAAATGATGGGCAAATTTTTTATTTGCGGGTCATTGATGGAATCCATTACATTGCGACAATGATTTCCCAGGAATGGGTCAGATCCGTTTATGATCCCTTGTTTATTTAGTTCTTTATTAACTTTAATACAAATTTCTTCAATAATGGCTATTTTCTGCGTTGCAGTTCCCATAGTATCAGGGATATTGATTAGTCGCTCAAGCATACTTTTGATTTCTGGTAACTGTTCCATTTTGTCCAATCCTTGGAACATCCATTTATAAAAAGGCATGTATTTCCTATTTAATAAATAGATCATTGAAATTGTAGCCTTGATAAATTCACTGCAGGAAAGATATGCTGCAGAATATTGGCCCCGCTTCATACAGCGCTGATAGTTGTACTGTCCGGATTGAGACATTTGAGCCATTCTAGCAACAATCTTTTTCAAAAAAACATCCTTTGGATAAAAGTTCAGCAAACCATTTCTTATTCGCGTGAATTCCCCCAGATTATCTTGGAACACTTTGCCGTTGGTGGCGGTTGAAAGGCTAATTTCAGGAGCCAATAACCATTCCACATTATTTTTCGGTATACCAGGGCATCCGATATACTTTTTATAAAATTCGCCTATACTGAAAACACCGGTTCTTCCTTTGCCTTCAGGGGTTTCTACGGAAAAATCATTTCTTGCTGGTTTCGGCAGATTGTCATAAGCCTTCTGGAGTTTAAAACCGATTTCCTGAAATATATGATCAGGGAGCCAAATGCAGAAGCCGGCGCCAAAGTCATGATCTTCAGAAACTTCATCATCGAAGCCCAAACATTCTGAACCTTCTCCTACAAGTCCGATGGCCATATATTTTTCGTATTCCGGGAAGGCCTCCTGTATCATTTTTCTGCCGGTTTCCATGTAATAAGATTCCGCAAGCTCAAGACCTGTTTGCCGTTTGTTTTTAGCTTTCGAAATGTTGTTTGCTGTGCAGATTTCTTGGTTAATCATGGATTTTGCTTTTGCAAGATTTTTCGCCACATCAAAATAAGATGTATTTTCTCCATAATTTGTTTTGATCATATCCATCGCCTGGGCGAAATACTTAGAAGCAAGCGCTGGATTGCCTTGAATATAGTAAAGATCTCCCAATGTATTCAGGGTTGCTGCGCAATGTACATTTAGTTTGCCGGGTAAACTTGAAAAAATCCTTTCAGCCAGTTTTAAACTATTTTCTGCTTCGTCGTATCTTTGCTTTTTAATGTATCTTTGTGCCAAGGTTGTATGTGTTGTCGCCAGTTCCACTTCCTGGCCTGTAAGCTGCCGAATAATATCCAAAGATTTTTCTGCGCTTTCTAGGGCTTTTTCTTCCTGCTCCAGCCCGTCATAAACATGACTGATATTATTATATAAAGCAGCCATCCTATAATCCTTATCCAACCCGCTATTTGCAAAAATATGGGTAACCTGTTCATATAGATTTAATGCTTCTTTGTACTCTTTTGATTCGGAATAAACACTGGCAAGATTCAACAAGGTAGTGCCATGCTGTTCTGTATTTTCCAACCCCAATATTTTTAAGGCTTCGAGGGCCACTGCATACACTTTTTTTGCTTCTTCAA
>JBBRXC010000138.1:0-4066 GCA_038248745.1 Peptostreptococcales bacterium
CAATGGGTCATGCTCACGATTCCATGATTGCACTCCATTTTAGGTATATATGCAAATATACCCATTATGTTTGGATTTAATAAAGAAGTTTTAATCCCTCTAAAAGGGCCAAAGTTGATTTGTCCTTTTATCTTTACGCCAACACTTTCAATTGATAAAAACAAACCATCTTCAGAAAAATTATTCTCTCCTATTTGGATGGAAAACGGATGATCTTGATACTTAAATTCTTCCAGAGGGAATCTAAAGTATTCTGTCATCAGCGGTGGATTATCAGGACCACCAGCGCTTCTATTGGCAATCAACTGTATAAAGCAGTGGGGATCTCTTTTATCAAAGCTTACCCCTGGTATGATGCTAATGATTGTTTTCAAATCATCAGATACCTGTTTGAAATACCACCCCTCAAAATAGGCGTTTTGTTTCTTTCTTCCCTGGAATAAAATTGGATTATTTATCAATTTCAAACTCATCATGCCCTCCTGTATATATTTACTTCTTTATACCTTTATTTAACTAAATTGTCAAACCACTTTTTCTTTTCATGTGTTATTATATAGTTATACAATGATATAAAAAACTATCCTGGGAGGTAATGAAATGAAACGTTTTAAAATGATTGTCCTAAATATTACAAGAGGCATGTCCCGTGCAGGTCAGCGATTTCCACTCACCGTGGTAAGCTTATTTGTTGCTACAGGCATCCTTTGTTACATGATTTCGCTACGTGACATGCCAGGATTGCTTATTCAGAAAATAATGTTCTCCTTAGTTGTTGGCGCTTTTCTTGGCATGGCAGCTCAGTTTGCAACAGAGAGATTTGATAAGTTGCTAAAGCATCGGGCCGTCGTTTATGGCGTTTCTTTGCTTCTCATCATCGGCTATTTCTTTATTTTATGGCCTGCTCCTGAAATCAGCGGGGAAATTGGTGTCAGAACATTTGTGGCTATTTTTGCCATATTATGCGCAGTCCTCTGGATCCCTTCCTGTCAGAATCATTCAGGCAAAAAAACTAATGCTGAGCCTGAAGTGAAAACAGATGCTCAACCTGAAGGCAAAACTGATGCTGAACCTGAAACGAACGCCGAAATTTGCAAATCAGATTTCAATATAGTTGCATTGATTCACACCAAGGCGATATTCATTTCCTTACTTTATTCTGGTGTTCTTTCAGCGGGCATATCCGCTATTATTTTATCTGTTGATATCCTATTATTTAAAGTGAATACGGACTCGTATGCTTATATGTTGACCTTTGTCTGGGTTCTTTTCGCGCCAATATATTATCTTTCTCTCCTCCCTAAGTTTGGCTCTGATGAATCCACAGACATTGAGATGATGGAGCGTTCTGAGAAGTACCCGAAATTTCTGGAAATCCTTGTATCTTACATTGCGATTCCTCTTATTACAGCTTACACCCTAGTTCTGCTAGTTTACTTTGTAAAAATACTGGTAACCTTAAACTGGCCTTCTGGACAGGTTGCCCCTATGGTTTTAATCTATTCTGCCGTCGGACTAATTGTGTTTGTACTTTCAAGTCTTCTTGATAACCGATTTACAAAATGGTACCGCTTCATTTTTCCTAAGGTCTTAATCCCTGTGGTCATCATGCAACTGGTTTCTGTTGGCATCCGTTTGAACGCCTATGGTGTGACAGAGTCCAGGTATTATGTAGCGCTGTTTGGCGTTTTCTCCATTGCCACAGCCCTGCTGCTCAGTTTTCGGCCTGTTTCTAAAAACAGATTTATCGCATTGCTTGCCGCAGGATTTGCCATTGTCTCTATTATCCCACCGGTGGATGCTTTTACTGTTTCAAGGAACAGTCAAATCAACAGGGTCGAAACAATACTAAGTTCAGAAGGAATATTAAAAGATGGAAAACTAACGCCTAAGTCCGCTGTTTCGGATGTTACTAAATCAGAAACCACAAGTATTCTTACCTATTTAGACAATAGAAGTTCCCTTAAATATATCACCTGGCTACCCGAAGATTTCAATCTTTACGAGGATATGAAAACAACCGTTGGCTTTGACCTCACCTGGTCCAATAACCCAGGAGAAAACCCAACCTATTTCTATGCATCCTTGGATGCCGTTAAACCATTGAACATCTCAGGCTATAATATTTCCGTGAATGCTTATTCAAACCGTTCCGACAAACTTAACGCGTCTATTATCTTTCACTTTGCAGTGAGAGGAACCGACTATGTGCTTTCAGTGGAAAGAATATCAAAAGATGAGGCGATTGTTTCGGTAAAAGATTCAGCAGGCAACGAACTCATCAAAACTGGTTTAAATGATTTTGCGAAGAAAATAGCTGGCACTGGCGATGGCAGTCCTTCTAAAGACTCTCTCTCTCCGGAAGACATGACCCTTGAAGTGAACCAAAATGGTTATAAGCTAAAAATAATATTCCAGAACATCAGCATAACCTATGGAAACGGAACTGACACCGGTACAGACTATGGTACTATCCTCTTTTTTGCAAGCCCATTATAAGCATCCGACATTGGGCTTGGGTTTCAGCAAACCCATTGCAAATGCTCACTTCTTATTTTAGGTTATCCACAGGGCACCTGTGGATAACTTCCTCGAATGACAAATTATATAGGAGAAGGACTCCCATGAGTGACTTGAATTCATCTTGTACTCGAATTGGATACTCGAAAAAAATCAATGACCCCGCCTTTGCAAAGTACTTAAAAAACACAAACAGATGGTCAGGTATATTCTCTATTGGATTAGCCCTTATTTAGATCGTAGGTTTTTTTATTTACGGTGAAACCAGCGCTGAAATGGATAATCCTCAGGCCTTATTTATTGGTTTAGCTATTGGTGGTATGTTTGTCACCATTGCCCTTTTTCAAATCATATCTAGAGGCAGGAATAAAACTTGGGATGGAATTGTGGCTTATAAGATAGTCAAAAAGAAGCAACGTAGAAGAAATGCGGGTAATAACGATTATTATGATGAAAAATACTTGGCATTTGTGGTATCAATTAAAAGTGACAGTGGAAATATCGTTGATTTAACAGCTGAGGATGATGATACCGTGTATAACTATTATCAGGTTGGCGACAGGGTCCGGCATCATGGTGGGTTGAATTCCTTTGAAAAATACGACAAGTCCAAAGATGATATTATCTTTTGTAATGCTTGTGCCACCTTAAATGACATAAATGATGAATATTGCTTTCGCTGTCATTGCCCTTTATTAAAATAAGGAGTGAGAAATCTATGGTGAATAAAGAAAGTCAAATTCAAAAAGTAGAATGGGTTACCAGTGTGCCTATTTTTCGAAATCGAATTATTTTAAAGCAATTGGGCGTTGCCATTGGCATCCCTTTTGGTCTTGTTATTCTATTTTTGTTGTTATCAAGCGATGAAGATCAGCGGATTTATGCTTTTTATGGCGTAGGACTCATCCTCCTCACTTTAGTACTCACTTATGTTTTCATTCAATTGTTATACAGGGGCAATTATGACGTAGGGTTCGTGGTGGATGAAAAAGGGATTCTTTGTTATACCCAACAAAAACAGTCTAGGCAAAATAAGTTCATTAATGGCATTGCGATGGTGATGGGACTGCTTTCTGGCAAACCGGCAGTGGCTGGTGCAGGCATACTTGCTCAATCCAGGCAAAAAGTTATGATTCAATGGAAGTCTTTAAAAAAAGTGAAATATTATCCTAAAGTGCAGACTATTATGGTAAAAGGAGGTTTTGCAGAAAATATTGCAATCTTTTGTACAAAAGGCAATTATGTAGAAGTTGAAAAAATCATCAAAAGTAAACACAAGAATTTATAATTATTAAGGTATAGGATTAAAACAATAGGAAAGGAAATACTGCCAATGAAAAAACATATTATTTTAATAATCATTTTCACCCTCGCTTTATTTTTAGGAGCCTGTAGTGATAATGGAAGTGGAAATGGAAATGATGGAGGCAAGGGGCTAGTTGTTGGTGAAAACGCTTTTGAAGTAGGGGTTTACGTGAAAAATGTATCTTCGGAAAGTGTTAATTTGAAAGTAGATCCTAGTATTGCAGATGTCAATGGCGTATCA
>JBBRXC010000139.1:0-4020 GCA_038248745.1 Peptostreptococcales bacterium
AAAAAAATCAAAAGCAAGGGCAGCGAGTCCTTTGGAACGGAAGTTAGCACCTTGGATATGCTGAAAAGAAAATCGTTCTGGTTGTATTTCAGCTGGTCAGCTGTATTAACTGGCGCAGGCCTGGCAGTGATCGGACATGCAGCGGTTGCCGCCCAGGATATTGGCGCCACGGTTGCACAGGCGGCTCTAATCATGGGTATTGTATCAATTTTCAATGGGGTAGGTCGAGTTTTAGTAGGGTTGATTTTTGATAGATTTGGAAGAAAAGTTTCTATTATATGGTCAAATTCAAGCATGGTTGTTGCATTTACAATACTGTTGCTTGCAGTTTCCAACCAGAATATAACGTTTTTTATCGCAGGGGGCGTTGTGATTGGTCTTGCATATGGCAGTATTCCACCAACAAATGCAGCTTATGTCAATCTTTTTTACGGAACAAAAAACTATGCACTAAATTTCAGCGTCATGAACACTGCAATCATTCCGGGATCTATCTTAGGCCCTCTATTGGCCGGTGCAATTAAAACGGCAACAGGATCTTACTTCAATGCTTTTGCAATCATACTGGGGCTGGCAGCGGTTGCCTATGTTCTTCAGCTTGCCATAAAAAAGCCATAAAATAAAAGCGATGTAGGTAGCCAAGAATAGGTTTATCTGATTGAAACAGGAGATGAAAGTGGAGAAATTTTTAACAGAACATGCATCAAAAAAACCAGTATCCTTTCATATGCCAGGGCATAAAGGATCTGGTTTTTATAAAAGATTCGGGCATGAAGATTTTTTGAACAATTTCTTTGATTATGATATCACTGAAATTGAAGGAGCCGACAACCTTTTCCAAAGAGAAGGGATCATCCAGGCTATTTCAGAAAAATATGCCAGACTCTATGGGGCAAAAGAATCTTTTTTATTGATTAATGGAACAAGCTGCGGCTTAATATCAGCAATCCTGGCTACTGTCCCAAAAGGGCGAAAAATAATGATGGCAAGGAACAGTCACAAATCTGTTTTTAATGCTTTAAATCTGGCTGGCATTGAGCCGGTGTATGCGTATCCTGAACTGATAGAAGACTGGAAGGTTTCAGGCGCCATTACGCCGTTTGAAATAGAAGAAAAACTGAGGAGTAATCCTGATGTGGAAGCGGTTATCCTGCCAAGCCCAAATTATTACGGAATTTGCAGTAATATAGAAGAAATTTCCAAAGTGGTACATAAATTTGGGAAAATACTGATTGTGGATCAGGCCCATGGCGCGCATTTATATTTTTTTAATAAGTATAAAATAAAGGATTTCCCGTTGGCCGCTGAGAGAGCTGGCGCTGATATCGTGGTGAACAGTACGCATAAAACGTTAGCTTCCCTGACGCAGAGCGCGGTGCTAAATGTTTGTTCAGAAAGAATAGATATTGATTTGCTTGAGGATAAACTACAAATGATGGAAAGCACAAGCCCTTCCTATATTCTGATGGGGTCCTTAGATATCAATGGGTCTATTTTAGAAGAACACAGTGAAACATTAATAGGAGAATGGAATGAAAATTTAGACTTTTTCTATGAGCAGGCAAGGAAAATAGAGTGCCTCACGGTGATGGAAAACCTAACGGGTCTTGATAAGACCAAAATTAATATTGATATGAGCGAAAAAGGATATTCGGGCAGCCAGCTTGAAAAAGTTCTCACGAAAGAATATGGCATCTATGCAGAACTCAATACAGGCAATCTGCTGATGTGCATGAGTGGAATCGGGAATGTCAGGAAAGATTATCAGCTATTACTGAAGGCTTTAAAAGAAATAAGTGAACAACCCGTTTTGGTTTCAGAAAAAACAGAAAAGCTTGATGTTTTAAAATCAAAACTTTTAGAAGCTGAAGGAAAGGTTTGCATGAAGGCTGTCATCCCATATCCGCCAGGTATACCAATGATCTGCCCTGGAGAGATTATCACCAAAACACACATAGATGCGCTTTGTGAGATGCTTGAAAATGGCGAAAAAATATTAGGATTAAAAAACAGATGCGAAATCGCATTTAAAAAATAGAAAGGAATACGCATGTACCAACAATTTTTTGTACTTTTCGCAATTATGTTTTCTGGTTATTTTTTAAGAAAATTTGATATCATAGATTATAACATGAATAGAGGTCTGAATCGATTTATAGTTTATTTTTCTTTCCCCTGTTTAATATTAGAAAAAATAGGGACATTCCCAATGGATCAGACGACAATGAATTTGTTTTATATCGTGTTTGGGATTGGTTTCGTTCTTTTTGCCGTATATGCGGCTGTAGCTTTTTTCTATGTTAAAGCAAGACGTTTCCCTAAGGAGAAGTCAGGAATTATCGAATTTGCCATGACAAGTCCCAATACAGGATTTATGGGATTCCCTATTACACTTTTGTTTTTCGGGGAAAAGGGATTGCTTTTAATACTGGCATTGAATTCTGTTTTATATATTTACGCTTTTACCTATGGGTTGTATCTGCTTAGAAGAAATAATGATGAAATTAAAGAAAAAAACATGAAAAATAATATGATGGGTTTGTTCAAACTACTTTTGAATCCAAGCATTATCACTTTAATCCTTGGTTTGTTTATTAGTAATAATCATATTGCCATTCCGGTACCAATTTTAAGTTATCTCCAGCTGATTGGAGATGTTGCCACCCCTATGGTAATGATTTTCATAGGATCTTCTCTATATGGAAGCAATCTGCTTTCCATGATCAAAGACAGAGCAATTGCTGAGTCTGTCGTAATGAAACTATTAGTTTTGCCCCTTATTACGGCTATGCTGGTAATGTTTCTTCCTCTTTCGGTATTGGCTAAAACCATGTGTGTGTTCAGCTGTTCATTTCCAACGGCTGCCATTGTTCCAATCTTAGCGGAGCAAGAAGGAAAAGATGTTGAACTGGCTAGCATGATTTTATTGCTTAGCACAGTGCTTTCCATGGCAACCATACCTTTTATTGTTGAATTTGCCAAGCTAGTCTTTAGATGATTTGTTCAAGGCAGCGAAAACAGGGCGCTAATCATCCACCACCAACGGGTGGAAAGATTGAAACGACATTTCCTTCATGAAGCTGTCTGTCCAATTTTGCATCGAGACCATTCAACAGCAGTATTGCCACTTCGGACTCTTTAATCTCAAGGGAGTTAATCAACTCTCTTATAGTAGAGGAGTCATTTAAATCAACCATTAATTCTTTCCCTCGTTTTTCCCTTAGTGTCGCAAATAACCTGACTTTGATTTCCACTGAATAACTCCTTTCTTGATAAAAAAGGGCTCCGAAGAGCCCCTTTTAGTATAGTTTTATTTAGAGTCCCAATAATGCTTTTCTCTCAGCGGTAGGGATTCCTTCAACGTCCCAGCCCCGAAGTTTATAATATTCAGGAAGCATTTCTGAAAGTCTGGTAACGTTTCCTTCGGAAGGGCCACTTGGAATAGGGTCTTCCAGCAGACGCTTTGGCAAAGTGTCCTGTGACGAATCTATGCCTGCTTCTAAATTGAACAGTTTTTCAAGATTCCAGATGCGTTCTCCAGCAAGAAGAATATCTTCCCCGGTCCAATTTGTTCCAAGCAAAGCATTTATCATTGCCTTATAATCTTCAACCCCCATAGCGAAGGAAGTAAAGAGACAAAGGCCTGAAGAATCAATGAAAGCGGTTAAGTCTTGGAATATTTTCACCCAAGATGCTTTGCCTTCAATGGTAAAACGATCCAGTTTTTCTGGCAATCCTAGAATTTCGGGAGAAATCAGATAACCTCTTACATGACAACCGCCGCGGTTAGATGTTGCATATGAAAGCCCCTGGCCTTGAATTGCTCGTGGGTCATAGGCAGGCAATTCCTGTTTTTTAACAGACATGGATAGTTCTGGCACACCGAAAGAATTTGTCAAAACATAAGAACCGTCGGCCATTTTGTCCCCAAAGCCTTCTCGCAAGCCAATTCGCTTTGTCCACTCAATAATAGCGTCACTATCGCCAAATTCAAGAGACAATCCGTTCAGGTCTTCATTT
>JBBRXC010000140.1:0-4015 GCA_038248745.1 Peptostreptococcales bacterium
GCTTTGTCTTCTCCCACGCCGTGCTGAGGTTTCGCAGCTCTTTGCTGTTGTGTTTGCTGAGGAATGACTGATGCCTTTACGACTACTCTTGGTTCCTCAAAATCCTGTCCTGATTCTACTTTTTTAGGCGCAACTTTAACAATTTTTGTCTCTGTTACCCCTTTACTTCTTAATACTGTATTTTTTACGGCTGTCGCCTCAATATCAGATAGTACGCTCATATGACTTTTTGCTTCTATTCCCATGTGATGAATTTTTTCTACCAGTTCTTTACTGTTTACATTAAGCTCTTTTGCTAATTCATGTATTTTCATTGTCATTGAACAACCTCCCTTCTATACGTATTGACCTAAGTCAATCTCCTTTAAAATTATCCTTGCAAAATTATCATCTACTATTCCAAACACGCCCCGGTCTTCAAAACCCATTAGTTTTGACAACTCCTCTTTGGTCCCGTATCTTCGATAAGTTATTTTTTTGTCTTCTGCTAGTCTGATCAGCTTTTCACTGCCATTTTCTGTGACATCTTCAGCTATAATAAGCAATTTTATTTTCCCATGATTCATGCCATGAATACATGTATTATACCCACTTATTAACCCTCTGGACTTTTTAGCAAAGCCTAAATAACTGTCTATTTTATCTCTCATATTGTTTCAATTCCTCAAACAATCTATCAATCTGTTCCTTTGTCAGTTCCATTTCCAGATTTCTTCCAATTGCTTTTTTCTTTTGAGCCTTTGCAAAGCATTCTTTGCTCGGGCAGAGATAAACACCTCTTCCCTTTGCTTTTCCAGTTTGATCTATTGAAACTTCACCCTCATATCCTGCAATTCGAATAAGTTCTTTTTTTTCTTTTGATTCCATGCATCCTACGCATCTCCGCATTGGTATTGCTTTTGTTTTCAATCAAATCTCCCCTATTCTTCAATCTTTGCTTCGGCTTCCAGAATTTCTTCTGGTTCCAAATCTGCTTCAGGCTCTAAAATTTCCTCTTCCAGAATTTCTTCTTCAGGTTCTAAATACTCTTCTTCAAAATATTCTTCTTCCAAATCATCCTCTGGATAGTCAATATCTTCTTGGAAATACTGGCTATGGCTTTTTATATCAATCTTCCAGCTACAAAGCTTCGCTGCAAGCCTTACATTCTGTCCCTCTTTGCCGATGGCCAATGATAGCTGATAATCTGGGACGACGACTACCGCTGTTTTTTCATCCGGACTGACAATGACCTTTTCCACTTTTGCAGGGCTTAATGCGCTACTGATCAGTTTTTCAGGATCGTCACTCCAACTTATGATATCGATCTTTTCTCCAAAGATTTCATCCACTATTACTTGAACTCTTGAACCTCTTGAACCAACACATGCGCCAACCGGATCTACATTATCATCCAATGAAGCGACAGCAATTTTTGTCCTTGAACCAGCTTCTCTTGAAATACTTTTAATAACGACAACCCCGTCCTGTATTTCTGGCACTTCCAGCTCAAACAGTCTCTTCACTAAGCCAGGATGTGATCTTGAAAGGTAAACCTGAGGTCCCTTTGTTGTTTTCTTGACATCCATGATATAAACTTTCAGTCTGTTGTTTACTGTGTATGTTTCACCAGGTACCTGTTCCGTTCCTGCAAGAATTCCTTCTGCTTTTCCCATATTGATAAATACCGTTTCATTGCTGATTCGCTGAACGATGCCTGTGACAAGTTCGCCCTGTCTGGTGACGTAATCGTCAAAGATCATGCCACGTTCCGCTTCTCTTATTCTTTGTACCACTACCTGCTTTGCTGTCTGTGCAGCTATTCTGCCAAAATCTCTAGGTGTTACCTGATATTCAATGGCATCTCCCACTGTATATCTAGGGTCGATTTCAAGGGCATCCGCAATGGAAATTTCGGTTAAATCGTCAACCACCTCTTCAACAATATTTCTTTTCATGAAGACGTCAATATCTCCCTCATCTCTGTCAATGACAACTCTGACATTCTGCGAGGTACCATAATTTTTTTTATAAGCAGAGACCAAAGCGATTTCAATCGACTCAATAAGAATATCCTTAGAAATCTCTTTTTCCTTTTCCAGCTCATCTATAGCTTTAATAAATTCTTTATTCATTTTTCCCTCAATTCCTCCTTTAAAAAACTACTACTAGTTTTGTTTTTGCAACTGCATCAAAAGGTAATTCTATATTTTTACCATCATCCTCTTTAACAACTATATTATTATTTACAAGACCAACTAATTGGCCCGAATAAACTTTTTTCCCGTCAATCGCCTTATATAAAGTAGCTTCTACTTCTTTTCCGGCAAATTTTGTGTAATCCTTCTCAAATAGCAAGGTTCTGTCTAATCCCGCAGAAGAAACCTCTAAATAATAGTTTTGCTCTATTAGATCCATTTCATCCAACTTGTCACTTATATATCTGCTTACTTTCTCACAGTCATCAATACTGATATATTGTTCTTCTTCTCCAACCGGCAGTTTGTCAAGATAGACCCTTAAAAACCAGTCTTTTACCTCTTTTACAAACTCCACATTATATAGTTCGTAACCGTTTTCTACTAAAAATCCTTCTAGCAATTCGGCTATAATCTCTTTGACTTTTTTCTTTGCCATTTGTTCTCACCCTACTTGTTTCCCTATCACAATAGTGAAAGAGTGGGCTTCCCCACTCTTTGCTGCTTACCGAAATTAAATTTCTACTCAAATATATCACAAATATTCATAAATTACAAGTTTTTTTCGATTATTTCCATCGCTTTTTCAGGATTATTTATCTTCATAATTAATCTTGCTGTCCCGCCGTTTGAGTATCCATACATATACGAAACATCAATACCATTATTCGTAAGGGTTTTCAAGGTTTCATGAAGAGCTCCCGGCACATCAGGGCATTCAACAGAAACAACATCTGTCGTTTTTACGGTAAAATCCGCAGCCTTTAGCGCCTGAAGCGCTTTCTCAGAATCGCTTACGATCATTCTCATAATGCCATATTCTTCTGTTTCCGCTATACTTAGTGCCGAAATATTAATATCATTTTTAGTTAGTATATCTGTAAGTTCTTCCAGCCTTCCACTTTTATTCTGCAAAAATACAGTCAATTGCTTAATAATCATCCCTTCAGGCCTCCTTATATCTTTCTCTTATCAATAACTCTTTGCGCCTTACCCTCGCTTCGCACTATGGTTTTATGCTCCACAAGATTTATTATTACACTTATTCCTAAAACACTTTCCACCTTATGTTTGATCTTCTGACGTACTTTATTTAATTCTACCATTTCATCACTGAAATATCTATCATCAATTTCCACCTGAATCTCCAGTGTATCCATGGTACCCACTCGATCCACAATCAACATATAATGCGGTTTTGCTTCCTCAATTTCCAGCAATGCGCTTTCCACCTGGGACGGAAATACGTTGACGCCCCTGATAATGAGCATATCATCAGATCTGCCCTGTATCTTGGACATTCTTACATTGGTTCTGCCACATTGGCAGGGGTCGTAATTCAAACTTGCAAGGTCTCTGGTTCTATACCTTAAAAGAGGCATGGCTTCCTTTGTAATGGTGGTAAAGACCAGTTCTCCCACAGTACCTGGGCTCTCTGCTTTCAGGGTTTCCGTGTTTAATATTTCCGGATAGAAATGATCCTCCGCAATATGCAAGCCATCCTGCATCTGACAGCTACAGGAAACACCTGGTCCAATAATCTCGCTTAATCCATAAATATCATAAGCGACAATGTTCAGTCCTGCCTCGATTTTACTTCTCATTTCATTGCTCCAAGGCTCGGCGCCAAAGATACCAACTCTCAGTTTTAAATCTTTTTTATCTATTTTCGCTTCTTCAATAGCTTCTGAAAGAAATGCAGCATAGGAAGGGGTACATGCCAATACGGTGCTCCCAAAATCCTGCATTAAAGCCAGCTGTTTGCTTGTATTCCCTCCTGAAATAGGAACGACAGCAGCGCCAAGTTTTTCTGCCCCATAATGCATGCCAAGCCCACC
>JBBRXC010000141.1:0-3975 GCA_038248745.1 Peptostreptococcales bacterium
AAAATTTCTTGTTTGTTATCTTATACTTCCCTTCATGTTTTCTGCTTACTTCCTCAATGACATCAAGAAGTTTTTGTTCTTTTATGTTTTTCCCGCTGACATAGTTGTGTGGATAATAGGGTGGAGAAAAATACAAAATGACGACTGGATCCTTGCAGGACCATAAACTATGGACTTGGTCCACAATTTTCTGACTAAATAATCGTTCATCTATGGTATTGTCCAGCATTAATATAGCTTTTAAATCTGCAATGGCTATGTCAACTTCGTCCCCTCGCTCTTCCTTTACCTTTTTATATAAATCCTGGTACGTCATAGCCTTCACCTTCCAAGGGAGCCTTTGGAAATCCATCCCGCTTGCTTTACAGTAAACATTGTAACGTTCATTTAGTAGGTCGATTACACCAAAAAAAGCTTCTCGTGCCGCCCGCAACAAATTTTCCATTATTTCATCTGGCGTACTCTTATGAGTGGCATAATTGAAATACAGGTTTGCCGTTCTTGCAATCTGAACAGAATATTCTTCCTTTAAGTCCCTTTGCTGCAGCGTGATTGGGGGCAATGAAACTTCTCCGTCAGCAACATCTGAGTAAACTACATTTATATTAATTTTATTAATGATTGCGCCAGCAATCTGGTTTGGATCAAGGCCGTTAAAAGGATCTCCAACGTGCGTTTCTTTTCCAACCACATAAAAGGAAGGCATCAGCTTGCCTACGGTCCCTATATAGATATAACGGTTATCATCGTTTTCATAGCGTGGTGCTGTATAATCCGTGTCTATTACTGCTAAGTAATCATATCCTTCTTTTTCCTGCATCTTAATGAGTTCTGGGACGAAAGACAGCATCCCTCCAGAGTTGCCTTCTTCATCTCCCACCGCAGCAAAAACGATATTACCTTCAAAATTCTTTATATCTTTTGAAATATGCTCTAGGATGGCAATGATGATGGCAACGCCACATTTCATATCGAGAATGCCTCGTCCAAAAAGCCAGTTCCCCGACTCTAAATCGTGTCTTGCATCCTCTGAAAGGGTTACTTTTTTCAAGGCCTTTATCAGTTTGTCTGGTTGAGTAGCCAAGTTCTGTAAATCTCCATAATCACGAATGCCAACCGTATCCGTATGTCCGATCATTACCACAGTCTTATCACTACAACTTTTTTCCCCTTTCAAAGAGGCAACGACACTGAATCGCCCGAGTGGATCGTTTGAAAATGGTAGTCTAGTGAGAAGATGAGGATTTTCTTTCCAGTAGTCCATACTTGCAAATAGTTGATAAACCATTTCACTCATGACAAGTTCATCCCCAGTGCCTACAACACTTCGGCAGTTTACCATATCTATGGTCAATTGATGAATACGTTCTTCTAAATATATATTGTGTTTTTTCATAGGTATCTCCATTTCACAGCTGTCGCTTTATTCCAACCAGATCATCAAGCATCACTGGGAGTTTCTAATTCAGTTTACGCCAAGCTACCAGATTTATCAACATTTAAATAATAGTTTTTGAAAAGTTAGAGGGGGGAGCTATTCTTATTTGCACTTAATATTACGATACTTAAAAGTCCAAAAATTATAAAGGAGGATCGGATATATTATACCCGACCCCCACAGATTAATTAGAACCCTTATTTTTGACTTAGCCCTACTTATTCAGCAACAGCTGTGTCTGATGTTGTGCAAAGATTTCTATCATGATTCCCATCATGGTTTCTGTATTCCATTTCACCTTTACCAAAACCGCCCATCATTGGAAATTCTCCATCAGTTCTTAAGTCTGCAATTCTTTCGGTTAGGTTTGTCTTCATTTCTGAAGCTCTATCTCCATCAATTAATCCTAAAGCAAGATATTCATCAATAATCGCTATTTGCGCATTGATTTTATCTTCTTGAAGTTGATAAACCGCTTCCTTTTCAACGTCAGTTAACGCAGCCCATGTTTCTGATATAGCTGTCATTTCTGCTTGATGTGCTTCTCTGTCTAGGACTTTGTCAGCCTGACGAGCTTCTTTCTCTAGGACTTTGTCAGCCTGGCGAGCTTCTCTGGTTGCATCTCTTTCGGCTTTCAAAACTTCTCTGGCTGCCGCATTTTCTTCAACCTGCGTTGCAGTAAGAGCTGCCTGCTGGCCCTTATTGGCAAGCATTCCGTTGCCTGTTAGTGTTCCGGCAAAAGCCGTGGCGGTCATTGCGCCAACAAGTGCTACTGCACAACCTACTATTGCTATTCTTTTAATATTCATATTCGTGCCTCCTAATTCTTTCTTCACCCATTTGGTGTATCTATAGAATAACAAAGCAATGTGATTATAATATGTGAAAAGCTAGGCAAATTTGTGGCAATTTAAATAATCTGCAGAGATGGTCATGAACGGAAAAAACTTATCAACAGCTTGCCTGTGGATAAGTTTTTTCGGAAATGAGTGTTTGCAATGGGTTTCAAAAAACGAAGCCCAATGTAGGATGCCTATAATGGGCTTGCTTATAATGGGCTTATACGATTCCGCCAAGATTGTCTAGGCCCCTCATGCCATCCAGACCCGCACGTTCTTCGTCGAAATCTTCTAATTCCTCAAAGAACTCTTCTTCTAAGGAGCTGTCCCCAACTTCAGTGGGTTTTCCGTTGATCACTGTCATGGAAACTGTCAGTTTGCTGAAATCTTTTGGTTCTACGTCAAAAGGATTTGTTTTAAAGACAGTAAAGTCAGCAAAAAAACCATTAATAATCTGCCCAAGCTGATTTTCCAGACCCAGCTTTTCAGCAGCATGGATCGTATGAAAATCAATTAAATCTTCCATTGTATTAAAGTTATTAAAGGTTGAAACCAAGTCTGCAGCTCCCCATATAGTAGGAATAGATTCAACAATTTGAAGATCTTCAAAATTTATAGGGTTTTCTGAATCTCCATTCATCAAATCAATATTTTCTGCATGAGCAATAACAACAGTATTTTTTCTGTATCCGGCACTTCTCATTCGACTGATCGCCTCAAAGACAGAAGTTAATGCTTCCTGTCCAATCACATCAAAGTGAAGGTCAAAGCCGTTGTCTCCGGCCTCGTTGCATATAGCTGCTAAATTATCAGATGAAATGGAAGGCTCTCCGGTTGAACTGTCTACAATCAGTTTAATCATATTAAAATTAAAGATATCATCTAACTCTGTACAAGTGGTTTTTCTTTGCTGCATTCTTTGCATGAGGGATTTGACCTGCACAGTTGAAATAACAAGTAATCCACCAAAATACCGTTGAAGCAGGGTTCCCCATTGATACATGTCTACAAGACATTGCTGGTAAACTCCCTGTAGATAATCTGGATCACCACAGCTAAACACCGAAGTGAAACCAAGTGCCCTATACTTTTCCGCCAGCGCCAGACTTTCCTTTTCTAAAACCAGATGATCAAAAGGTGCTAAAATATAGAGTATATAAGGAACGGTTATATTTGGGATTTTATCTTTTTCTGCATTTTCCTTCACTTTATCAATGGCCAGTGTGTTTATCCAGACATAATTCCCACCGTTTGAAAGTAAAACAACAGGCACAGGAGAATGAAGTGCATCTAGCTCTGCAGCAGCTTCTTCCAAGGTTTTGCCTTCAAGAAGGCTAGGAGAAAATCCATAAGCGAAATAGGTGTCAGCGTCGGGATTTAGGAGTATATATTTAGTCAAATCTGTTGTAACGGTTTCAAGAGAAGCCTCTTTGTCCAGATAAAGACTGCATTTTTTAAAAATCTCCAAAGCCGGATGCCCTGCCGGGTCAATCAATCCAGGAACAATATATTCTCCCTCAAGGTCAACTACAACAGTCGAATCTTCTTCAAGTTCCATAATGCTTTCATCATCGCCAACTGCCATGACTTTGCCGTTTTTACAGGCAACAGCGGTGACTTGCTCATTATTTGGGTCCTGGGTAAATATTTTCCCACCAAAAAAAATGGAGTCTGCGCCAGTTTCTTTCTTTTTAAACA
>JBBRXC010000142.1:0-3899 GCA_038248745.1 Peptostreptococcales bacterium
CCTTTGCTTCGAACACAGAGCTGACGAATGCTCAATATCTAACAGTTAAAGACACTGGCATAGCTACTAACTTTGCAACCGGGACTACTGCTGGTCAGTTCTCTGGGCTAAAGATAAGCCATTACGTTCCAGTGCAAGTGTTTGACTATGAAAAGACTACGAAACTGTCGGTTACTCTGAACATAGAACCTATAGATGCTACAACAAAGCTCTTAGTCTACGCTCTACCATACAACGGCGTAGAATTAGGCCTCCGAAGAAGAGATAATGTCAATTTTCTCATAATCAGGTTTAATCAATCCCAAAAGAGACTGGAATTCTGCTTGTTTACCTGAATGAGGAGTGGCTGTAAGTAATAAGAGATGTTGATTTTCTTTTTTGGATATATCATGAAGTAAATGATGACGAAGTTGCTGGGAATTATTTGCACCGGCTGGTCTTGCGCATGTGTGAGCCTCGTCAACAATAATCAATTCAGGGCAATGATCAATAAAGACCTGTCTTTTAGTGCCTGTTTTTATATAGTCAATTGAAATAACCTGGAAGGGAAATGAACGGAAAATATTTTCATGAACCTTAATTTGACGTTCCAATGCTGTGGCTGTTCCTGAGCGTATGATCACGGCTTCAATGCCGAATTTACTCTTTAGTTCATCCTGCCATTGGTCGCATAAATGTGGTAAGCAAACAATTGCAAAACGCTTTATTTCTTTACGCTCGTATAATTCTTTTGCAATTAACAATGCTTCGATTGTTTTACCAACACCCACATCATCTCCAATCAGCATCCTCACAGTCTCTTGTCTCAAAGCCATTATGAGAGGGACCATTTGGTATGCCCTTGGCCGGAATGAAAGTTTTCCTAAGCATCTAAAGGGTCCTGAAGCGTTTCGGAATGAGATTCGGGTAGCATTATAAAGCAGTTTAGCTGAGGTAAAATCGCCCAGATCCTTTCCTGAGGGTTTTATAAAATTATAGGATTGAGGTAAATCGCTTTCACGTGCAAGAGGTTTGTAAATTCCAGTTATCTCATCTTCTGACCCTCCGAGTGGCTTAACAAGTAAAAGATCATCATCTTCAGATGGAAGCACCATCCATGGACGATCCCTCAAAGTAACCAAACTACCTGGTTTGAAATCAAAATTCATTTATTTGCTTTTAATAAGTGTCTTATTCCATTGAACTCTTTTATGACTTTACTTGCTTAAAAATATCAGGTCTATTGGCAATTAACTCTTCCAATGAATCTTTATAATACCATCCTAATACCTGATATTTACCTGAATTTATTAGTGCGCTTCTTTTTTCAACATCATCCTTTTTTACTACAGGATCATCATGAGGTGTTCCATCACAAAAAATACAAATATTCGGCTTGTACATAAAATCAGGACGAACATACATATCCGGGATAATTGGTTGTGCCTCATCAGGGAGTTTTAATCCTTTCTTATAGAGATTTTTTAGAAACTGATCTTCAGTACTACTATTTGGATCTCTTGCAGCTTGAAGAGATTGGTATTGTTCATCATAAGAAGAGAAAGATCTGGATGTAAGAATTTCAACATCTGAATCCTTCAACAGTCTCAGCGATTCCCTGATATAATTCCGATTAATTGACTGATGATGGATCTGATTGTAATAACTCAATAAATCATCATAAGATGCCGGAACCAATTCCTTTTTCGGAATTTCTATCCCATCCTTCATAAACAGAAAATCGAAGGCTTCACGCATTACGGCTTTATATATTGAAGGATTATCCACTACTTGAGACAATACCCCCAAACTACCTTCAGAAGCCTCGTAGATCAATAAATTTGGAATATCTCCCTCACCCATAATGGTTGCTCCAATCTCATTAGATTCAACCTGGAAGAAATTCTCAATTGACCTTTTTAGTGCATACATCAGAGTTATCACGCCATCTTTTCCGCCTTCCAAAGCCAGTGATTCAACAGGTTGGATGAACAGTGCATTTGCAGTTAAAGTGGTAAAGAGTTTAATTCGTCTTATGTCATCATTATTCCCTTCCTCCGTTTCCTGTTTTTTGGTTTGCCAGTATCCGTTTTTCAGATTCAGAGCATAACCGTTTTCAGGAGACGATCTCCATTTATAGCTAATTTTTACAAGTCGAGCAGATGGAATGGAATGGATATGCAGCAGTTGTTCTTTCTCAACATTAACCACAGCTTCAGTAATACTTTCAAATCCTCCTTCTACAGAAAAATAAGTTCTTATATCAAATCCTCTTCTGGTTCTTTCTTCCTCCTGACAAGTGATACGCTGAAGTTCGTATGCTTTTGTCTCTGTCATGTTGACCAGGTCAGGATGTGTGAACTTATCCATTCCCACATTAAGTTCCTTATTTACCATTGGATCAACATTATAATTATACTGATCATTCATTAAAATATAGCCGGTATATGGACTGATTTTGGCCTTTTCAAGTTTAGCTTCTGCTTCAGATAATACGATTCTATCTATCCTGTATTTTGATCCATCATGATAGATCACATTGCGGGGACCAAACTCATTTAGAGCAAGAGTTCTTGGACGGGAAATAAAATCACCGGAACCCTCTTTATTTTCAAGGAAAGAGCGAATAGGTAAACGAGTAAAATTATAACCAGGCAGGAATCCTTCAGAAGCCAGATATCTATATGGGTAGAACTCTGATTGGCTGCCCTTACTGTTTCTTCCTCCGTCTTTTGAATCGTTTAGAAGTAGGTCCATCTGTCTCTCTGCTTGTCTTCTTGAATACTTAGCTTCCTTTATTTTCTCGTGATTGTCTGCATAAATTCTGTTTTCAATAATATCATTTGCTGCCCTGAATTGCAGAATAGCACTTCGATAAAGCAACCGCCATCTATCAAGGGACTCATCAAATCGCAGTAGAAAGTCATCAATAGACCTTTTCATCCAATCTTCATTAAACCATGCTGGCTTTCTGATATTCAATTCATTTTTGAAATAGCTATCCTCGATTACTTTTCTGAAAGTTGTAAGCACCTGGATTTTTTGCTGCTCAGATAATTTTAATGCCTCAAGAACCTCTTCTTTAATTGGCATTTTTTCAAGGTCTTCCCTATATATAACATCTTCAAGAGAGTTGTTGAGACCAGCAATTGACCTCAAGGTGAGTATGCTGGCATGAAGGTGGCTTTTTAATAGTTCCTCGTTTACAAGATCCATTCTTGGAGTTGAAACTTCGCCTGATACCATCTTGGCAGGATTCTTAAAGTAATGCCTATCATGCGGACTGAAATTGCTGCAATAGGTCATCACCATAGCTGCTTGTCCGGATCGGCCAGCCCGTCCACTTCTCTGAGCATAATTAGAAGGAGAAGGAGGGACATTACGCAGATGTACAATCGATAAATCAGATATATCAATACCCAATTCCATGGTAGGAGAGCAGAACAAAGCTCCAATTGTACCTTCTCTAAATTGCTTTTCTCTATCTCTTCTACTCTGAGAGTTTATTTGTCCAGTATGTTCTCTTCCTTCTAAAGGTTTTAATGAGCGAAAGTCAATCTGGTAAAAATGTTTAAAGTAATCATTAACCTTAGGAGTAAGTGGTCGGTATGTACGTTGCTTTATTAAATCCGGTGAAATGGTTTTACCATCACCTTTTTTCCAGAGAATATTATCTACTCTCAACTGGTAAACAGATATTTCTTCACCTGCTTCAGACTTGACCGGTTTTCTTATTAGCCATCCTGCTTCAACAAGAAAATCTAATAAATTATAAATGAAACTATTGAATACTTCTTTACCTCTTAGGTCAATGCCGTAATCCTTTGAAATTCTTTTTATATATCGTCCGAATACACTCTGGTAACCACCGCTTTCTGTATAAAAACTGATTGCTGATCGAGCAAGTTTTTCGATTCTTA
>JBBRXC010000143.1:0-3882 GCA_038248745.1 Peptostreptococcales bacterium
CAAGTTTATTATATCTTTCTTCGTGCTTTGCTTCTACTCCCGCCACGCCTTCCATTTGAGCAGCAATTTCCGGAAATTGCTGCTCAAATGGAAGGCGTGGCGGGAGTAGAAGCAAAGCACGAAGAAAGATATAATAAACTTGCACAAAACATTAAAGAATGTAAAGTATTTGAAAAGGATGAAATTGTGACATGGAAATGTGCAAACTGCGGACATCTGCACGTAGGAAAAAATGCACTAAAGGTTTGTCCGGTATGCAATCATCCAATGGCATACTTTGAAGTAAGAGCTACAAATTATTAAATGAAACGAAAATGTAAAAGAAGAAGGTTTTAATTAAGGTTCTAATGAATCGATGGGGGTCGGGTATAAAATATCCGATCCCTATTTATGATTTTTGACTATTATTATTATAGCAATAAGTGGCTCTAATTGTTATGGTTAGCAACAGGCATTTTTAAATAGGACGGGTGATTAGGGTTGATTAGAACCGTTTAATTCCGGGGAAACACCTGTGGATAACAATCCACAGGTGTTTCCCCATTGTAATTTCAACATGAATAGACTTTTTAAGGCTATAAAAACAGGCTTCAAGCCCATTATAAGCATCCGACATTGGGCTTCAAGCCCAATGTCGGATGCTTATAATGGGCTTGGACACGCAAGGAAGCGTGTACAGTATGTGAGACGGGTACATATTGCAAAAGCTTGATAAAGGTAGGGAGATATGGGGAAATTTACTTTAAAAAAATTTAAAAAAAGTCTTGCAATCTATTAGGAGATATTATATACTACAGAGGCTTGCTTAAGGCGAAGAAGTGGAAAGTTACTGAGCTAACAGAGAATTTCCATGGAGAATTGTCCTCACCAGATGAGGGCGAAGGGATTCGTCTGCTTTTGCTTTGTGCCTAAAAACGGGAAACACACGGAGCCGTGTACGTAGTAAGCAATAACCCTGTACACGTTGAAAGCAGTAGATTAGGACCCCTTGTACCGGCATAGCGGAAACGTACAAAAAAAATTAGGAGGAAGAAAAATGAGTGAACAACAGAAAATCAGAATCAGACTTAAGGCTTATGATCACAAATCATTAGACCAATCAGTAGCTAAGATCATCGAGGCTGTTAAGAAAACAGGCGCAGATGTCTCCGGACCAATTCCATTACCTACTGAAAAAGAAGTTGTAACAATCTTGAGAGCCGTTCATAAGTACAAAGACAGCAGAGAACAATTTGAACAAAGAACGCACAAAAGATTAATCGACATCACAAACACTACACCAAAGACAGTAGACGCTTTAACAAAGTTAGATTTACCAGCTGGCGTAGATATCGAAATTAAACTATAGTAAGGGCACTCCCCTTAGTATGATTGTTCAAAAGAGCAATCCGCTGTAAGAATTTAGGAGGAAAAATATGAAAACAATTTTAGGTAAGAAAATCGGGATGACTCAGATTTTCACAGAAACAGGAGAAGCGGTTCCTGTAACTGTTATTGAAGCTGGTCCAGTAGTGATTACTCAGGTAAAAACCATAGACACAGACGGATACGAAGCAGTACAGATAGCATTTGCTGATCAGAAGGCGCATAGAGTTAATAAGCCAATGACTGGTCATTTTAGCAAATATGGGGTTTCGGTAAAAAGACATTTAGCTGAATTCAGAAATGAAGAAGGCGATGCTTATGAATCTGGACAGACTATTACAGTAGCAGATTTCGAAGCGGGAAAAAAGCTGGATGTGACAGGAACTTCAAAAGGTAAGGGAACACAAGGTAACATAAAAAGAAATAATCATCATAGAGGACCTATGACACATGGTTCAAAGCACAAGAGACTTGCCGGAGCATTAGCAGCTGGTACTTACCCTTCAAGAGTATTTAAGGGTAATGATGGCCCAGGTAGAATGGGTCGAGACACAGTAACTGTTCAGAACGTTGTTCTTGTAAAGGTTATTGAAGACAGAAACCTGATGTTGGTCAGGGGAGCTGTACCAGGCGGAAAAGGTGGCCTGCTGCGTATCCAATATGCGGTGAAAGGTCAAGACAAATAGATAGAACTTCAGAAAGGAGGAATTAGAAAATGGCAATAGTAACTATGTTAAACATGGCAGGAGCAGAAACAGGAACAATTGAGCTGAAAGATTCAATCTTCGCAATTGAACCAAACCAAAATGCTGTTCATGCAGTAGTAAAAAATTATTTGGCTAACCAAAGACAAGGCACACAGTCAGCAAAGACTAGAAGCGAAGTCAGAGGCGGCGGAAGAAAACCTTTTAGACAAAAGGGAACCGGTCGTCATAGACAAGGTAGCACAACAGACCCTTCGCAGATAGGTGGCGGAATTGTTTTCGCACCGAAACCAAGGGACTATAGATATACAGTACCTAAGAAGCTAAGAAGGCTGGCAATGCTTTCAGCTCTATCCTCAAAGGTAGAAGAGAAAGAAATAATTGTTTTAGATGCAATCAACTTTGATGCACCAAAGACAAAAGAAATGATTAAATTTTTAGAAAATGTAAAAGCAGCGAAGAAAACATTGATCGTTATGTCAGAAAAAGACGAGAATTTGATTAAATCCGCAGCGAACGTTCCAGGAGTAAAAACAGTATTAGTGTCAACAATGAACGTATATGAGATTATTCATTATACAAGCTTCATTGTGACGAAAGAGGCTGTAAACAAGATTGAGGAGGTGTATTCATAATGAGAACCCCTTACGACGTAATAATAAAGCCAGTTATCTCAGAAACAAGTATGGATAACGCGCAAATAAAAAAATATACATTTAAAGTAGCGACAAATGCCAATAAAACAGAAGTTAAAAAGGCAATTGAGGAAATCTTTGAAGTACAGGTTGATAAAGTGAACATCATGAATGTTCGAGGAAAAATTAAACGAATGGGAAAAAACGTAGGTAAAACTGCGGCTACTAAGAAAGCAATCGTGACCCTTACAGATAAAAGTAAGGAAATCGAATTCTTCAAAGGTCTATAAGGAGGGACAAAAGACATGGGAATTAAAAAATATAATCCGACCACTCCTGGATTAAGAGGAATGACGGTTTCAACATTTGAAGAAATTACTAAAACTACACCTGAAAAAGCACTTACAGTAACGCTTAAAAAGCACTCCGGCAGAAATGTTAGAGGAAAGATTACAGTAAGACATAGAGGTGGCGGATACAGACCTAAATATAGAATAATTGACTTCAAAAGAAATAAAGACGGTATTCCAGGAAAAGTCACAGCAATCGAATATGACCCTAACAGAAGTGCGAACATTGCATTAATCTGTTATGCGGATGGAGAAAAGAAATACATTATTGCGCCAAACAAATTATTTGTTGGAGATCATATTGAATCAGGAGCAGATTCAGATATTAAAGTGGGAAACTCACTTCCACTTGCAAACATACCAGTTGGAACAATTGTTCATAACATTGAACTAAAGCCTGGTAAGGGAGCTCAAATGGTTAGATCCGCCGGTAACGGTGCACAGCTAATGGCCAAAGAAGGAGACTATGCTCAGGTAAGACTTCCTTCCGGAGAAGTTAGAAAGGTACGAATCGAATGCAGAGCCACTATTGGCGAAGTTGGAAATGGCGACCACGAAAACATTAAGATTGGTAAGGCTGGAAGAAAAAGACACATGGGAATCAGACCTACAGTTAGAGGTTCTGTCATGAATCCTAACGATCACCCTCACGGTGGTGGTGAAGGAAAAACAGGAATCGGCAGAGTAAGTCCAGTAACTCCATGGGGTAAGCCTACACTTGGATATAAGACAAGGAAGAAAAACAAAGCTTCCAGCAAATATATCGTGAAGAGAAGAAATGAAAAATAGGAAGGAGCATAAATAATGGGTAGATCACTAAAAAAGGGC
>JBBRXC010000144.1:0-3876 GCA_038248745.1 Peptostreptococcales bacterium
CAGAAGCACTTCATGTAAAAATTGCTTCGGCACATCCAAAGGTTACGGAAAATATAGCTGAAATAATAAGGTTCGTTCAAGGGCTGATAGACAAGGGATTTGCTTATGAGGTCGAGGGCGATGTGTATTACAGCACAAGGAGTTTTAAAGAATATGGGAAGCTTTCAAAGCAGAACATAGAGGATTTGGAATCAGGCGCTAGAGTTGAAAGCGACGATAAGAAAAAAGATCCATTGGATTTTGCTCTTTGGAAAGCTAGAAAAGTTGACGATGAAATCGCATGGGAATCCCCATGGGGAATGGGTCGGCCAGGTTGGCATATTGAATGCTCCACCATGTCGAAAAAATATCTTGGCGAGACAATCGATATTCATGCAGGTGGGCAGGATTTGGCTTTTCCTCACCATGAAAACGAAATAGCGCAATCAGAAGCACAAAACGGAAAACCTTTTGCTCATTATTGGATGCATAATGGATACATCACCATTGATAATGAGAAGATGTCTAAATCGAAAGGCAATTTCTTTACTGTAAGAGATATATTAACTAAATACAGCGGGTCAGTCATCAGGTTCTTTCTCCTGTCAGGCCATTACAGAAACCCAATTAACTTCAGTGAAGTTTTAATGGAGCAGGCAAAGCTGGGGTTGGCAAGAATTCAGAATTCAAAGTCGAACCTGATGCACCTAATCAATAATGGAAACGAAAAAATGTCCCTCACTGAAAAACAAAAGGTTGATGGGCTTGATAAGTATAGACAAGAATTCATCAAGGCAATGGATGACGATTTGAATACTGCGGACGCCATTACAGCCATGTTTGAACTTGTTACAGAGATTAACGGTATCGTTAAAGATGGTGCTTCTAAAGAATTTGCTACAAAGGCGCTAGAAATATTATTGGAACTAGGAAATATTCTAGGACTGCTTGAAGACGACCACAACCGCAACGAAGAAGATGATATTGATCAAGAGTTGCAGATGTTGATTGATGAAAGACAGGAAGCCAGAAAATCTAAAAATTTCGCAAAAGCTGATGAGATAAGAGATATTTTAAAAGCAAAGGGAATTACGTTAAAAGACACTCCTCAGGGTATACAAATAATAAAAGAATAATAAGGATGGTGGAACTGGTCTTCGTGAACAGAACCACCTTTTACGTTTTTATAAATTGAGTGAAGGGTTTAGGCTAAAGTGGAGATAAAACAAATAAATACGACAGCACTGGCATACCTTGGGGATGCAGTATATGAAGTGGAAGTGCGAAGGCGTATGATGGATGCTGGTACAGAAAATGTGGACCGGCTGCATCAAATGTCTGTTAAGTTTGTTCGTGCCGAAGGCCAGGCATATGCTATCAAACAAATGCTCAATGATTTGACAGAAGAAGAAATGGCAATTGTGAAGAGGGCGAGAAACAGAAAAATAATTTCTAAACCTAAAAATCTTGACCCTGCCATTTATAAACTGGCAACGGCCTTTGAAGCGCTTATTGGGTATTTATATTTGCGTAATGAGAATGAACGATTGGATGTTGTCATATCACAATCCATTGAAATAATTGGGAAGAGAGTTGAAAATAATGAAAGAAAAGCGGAGTCGAACTGTTCTTAAAGATGCCATATGGGATTATTACCTTACGAACAGAGCAATCACAAAAGAATATGATAAAGAGTATAAGGAGAATGGGCCACAGAAAATTAATAAAAGGGAAAAAATTTATGTGGTAGTAATTGTTATAGGATTGGTGCTGCTGTTTCTTAAATATATTGTGTTTTAATGAGGAGAAAAAATGAGTAAGGCGGATCAAATTTTTGTCAGTATGTGTAATGGGATTATTAACGACGGCTATTCCTCTGAAGGCCAAAAGGTAAGAGCTCATTGGGAGGATGGAACACCAGCACATACCGTGAAGAATTTTGGGATAGTAAACCGGTATGACCTTTCGGAGGAATTCCCTTTGCTGACGCTCAGGCCTACGGCTATAAAATCAGCGTTTGATGAAATCCTTTGGATCTGGCAAAAAAAGTCCAACAATACCAATGAGCTGGCGAGCAGGATCTGGGATGAATGGGCCGACGAAAACGGCTCGATTGGGAAAGCTTATGGATACCAGTTGGGTATTCAATATAAATTCACGCAAGGTGAAATGGACCAAGTGGACAATGTGCTCTGGCAACTGAAAAATACACCTTATTCCAGAAGAATATTAACCAATATTTTCAACTTCCAGGATTTAATGGAGATGGGGCTTGAACCCTGCGCCTACAGTATGACGTTTAACGTGACTGGCAATAAGCTGAACGGCATATTAAACCAGCGATCGCAGGATGTTCTTGCTGCAAATAATTGGAATGTGGCCCAGTATTCCTTGCTGCTGATGATGTTCGCCCAGGTTTCCGGGTTAGAACCAGGTGAGCTGGTCCATGTGATAGCAGATGCACATATTTACGACAGACATATTCCACTTATTGAGGAAATGCTAACGAGGCCCCAATTCCCGGCGCCTCAGGTTCGTTTGAACCCGGATATAACCAATTTTTATGATTTTAAGGTGGAAGACCTTATCATAGAAAATTATGAGAAAAATCCACAGATTAAAAATATTCCTATTGCGATATGAATTTAACGGAGGGTTTATGAAGGCAATTGTAGTGGTAGACAAAAACTGGGGAATTGGTAGGGGTAAAAAACTGCTTGTTCATCTGGCTGGTGATTTAAAATATTTTAAAGAGCATACCTTGGGGAAAACCATTGTAATGGGCAGGGAAACCCTTGAATCATTGCCAGGAGGAAAGCCTTTATTAAATAGAAATAACATTGTTTTGACAAAAAACAGGGGCTATGTGATAGACTGTTCTCTATGTCATTCAAAAGAAGAACTTTTGAAAATGATTAAAGAAGAGAATACAGACGATGTATTTATTATAGGTGGAGAAAAAGTATACAAGGAATTTTTGCCTTATTGCGATACCTGTTACGTAACAAAAATAGATAAAAATTTTGATGCGGATAAGTTTTTCCCTAATCTTGATGAAGATGGAAGCTTTTCTGTGGTAAATGAAAGTGAAATGGTTGAAGAGAATGGAACGAGATATAAATTTGTCGAATACAGAAGAAAATAGCGGAATAGTCCTTGGAAGAAATCCTGTAATAGAAGCGTTAAAGAACGACAGGGAAATTGAAAAGATTCTAATTGCAAAGGGATCAGAAGGTTCTATTCTTAAAATAGTTGGGATGGCAAAGGATAAAAAAATACCGATTATGTATGGGGATAAGGTTGCCTTGGACAGGGTGGCCAATGGCGTCCCTCATCAGGGAGTGATCGCTTATACTTCCTCTTTTAAGTATTGTGAAGTAGAGGATATACTTGCGATCGCTAAAAGCAGAGAGGAAGACCCTTTTATTATTATTCTGGACAATATAGAAGACCCTCACAATTTCGGCGCTATTATGAGATCTGCGGAGGTTACTGGAGCACATGGCCTTATCATACCAAAGAGGAGAGCCGTAGGCGTTACAGATGTAGTCACAAGGGCCTCAGCGGGAGCTGTGGAGTATATGGCTTGCGCTAAAGTTTCAAATATCGTTCAAGCCATAGAAAAATTAAAGGCGGCAGGACTTTGGATTGGGGCATGTGATGTGGACGGTCAGCCTTATTATAAAGCGAATCTGAAAGGTGGCATTTGTCTTGTCATAGGCAGCGAAGGATTTGGGATCAGTAAATTGGTAAAGGAAAAATGTGATTTTACTGTTTCAATACCAATGGTTGGAAAAATTGGTTCATTGAATGCTTCAAATGCAGCAGCTGTTTTGATGTGCGAAGTGAGAAGGCAAAGAGATGTTAAGTAAATATGCAGGAAAATCAGACGAAGAA
>JBBRXC010000145.1:0-3754 GCA_038248745.1 Peptostreptococcales bacterium
GCCTTTGGTTCCTCTTGGGACCTGGCGAAAAATACAAAAACGATCCATATAGACATTGATCCAGCCGAAATTGGCAAAAACGTTTCCACCACAATTCCTCTTGTTGGAGATATTAAACTAGTACTTTCGAAACTTCTTGAAGAAGCGCCGAAAGCTGACTGCAAACCTTGGCTCGACGAATTATGTCCAGACGCCGCCAAAGAAAAGTCAAAAGTAGCTTCAGCTAGGAAAAATACCATTGGCCCAAAAAGGCTAATGAGAGAACTTGGCCTTCAAATTCAGGAAAATGCCATTGTCGTCAGTGATGTGGGACAAAATCAAATCTGGGCCGCCAAATATCTAGATATCAAGAATGGCCGTTTTTTGACAACCGGCGGACTGGGGACCATGGGATACTCCCTTCCTGCGGCAATCGGCGCAAAAATTGCCAATCGTGACAAGCAAATTGTTGTGATCTGTGGAGACGGAAGCTTTCAAATGATGTTTAATGAACTTTCAACCATGGTTGAAAACGGTCTAGATCTGAAAATCGTGCTGGTGAACAACCGCACGCTTGGGATGGTTTGTGAACTACAAAGAATTGAATGTTACAAAAACTTTTGCGTGGCACTTCCTGCTAATCCCGATTTTCAAATATTGGCAAGTGCCTTTGGTGTAAAAAGCAGGTGTATTATTGCCGATGAAGAGATGTCCGGCGCAATAGATGAAATGCTGAAGCACAAAGGGCCGTTTCTTCTTGAATGTATTGTATCTCCAGATGAAGGTACAAAGACAATGGATGAGGTGATTTAATATGAAACACGTACTATCAGTTTTAGTAGAAAACCAGGCAGGTGTTCTAAATAAAATAACAGGACTTTTTGCAAGGAGGGCTTTTAATATTGAAAGTCTTGCCGTAGGCGTCACTGATGACGAGAGCATTTCCCGAATAACAATGATTGTAGATGGTGGCAACAGCGCCGTTGATCAAGTGGAAAAACAGCTGAACAAACTCGTCTGTGTTATTAAAGTTAGGGAAATTGAAGAACAAGATATTATTGGCAAAGAGCTAATCATCATAAAACTGAGTGCCAGTTCAAAAACAAGAGGCGAAATAAAAAACCTTTGCGACATTATGAATGCAAAGATTGAGGATATTTCATCTACGACTTTAACAGTTGAACTAGCTGATACCCCCGCCCGGGTTGAGCTTTTTCAAAACATGCTAAGACCTTACAGTATTCTGGAAGTTGCACGAACTGGCCTTATTGCAGTACAGAAGGGTTCCAGTTTTATGAGTTGACCCCCTTGTTTGTTTTGATTGCTTTTTAGTTGCAATTAAATTTTATTATGTTATAATAATTCAAACGAGATGTTTCTAAGGAGAAATAAAATGTCAAAGATCGCAAAAAATGCAGCCTATTATTATTTTAACTACACTTACTATTTTACTGGTAGGTCTAGTTTGAATTTCGCTGCTGAAAAAGCGCTCTCATAAAATTTCCAGTTGGGAATTTTTAAAAAAAGAGTATGGCTTCACAGGTGAAATTCACTTGTGAAGCTTTTTTGTTTAATAAAGGTCAGAAAAACTGATCCTTATATCTATCAGAAAGAGGTATTATTATGATCATTATTTTAAAAAATAACCCAGAACAAAAGCAACTTGAAAATCTTAGAAGCTGGCTGGAGAGTATGGGACTACATATCCACGAGAGCAAAGGCGAAAGTACAACGATCATGGGTTTGATTGGCGATACCTCTTCTGTTGATATGGATCTAATCCGGGCGCTTGATATTGTAGAGACAGTAAAACGAATCACAGAGCCTTATAAAAATGCCAACCGCAAATTCCATCCTGCGGATACCATTATAGATATCGGCGAGCATAAAATAGGTGGTGGCCATTTTCAAATTATGGGAGGCCCTTGCTCCGTGGAGTCAAGAGAACAAATTTGCCTTGTAGCAAATCAGGTAAAAGCTGCCGGGGCGAACATCCTAAGAGGAGGCGCCTTCAAACCAAGATCGTCCCCTTATTCTTTCCAAGGTATGCGCGGCGAAGGAATCAATCTGCTTTTAGAGGCGAAGGCTCAAACTGGCCTTCCAATTGTAACGGAAGTGATGGATATTTCCCAGTTACCTTTATTTGATGAAGTGGATATTATTCAGGTAGGCGCAAGAAACATGCAAAACTTTGAGTTACTCAAAGAACTTGGAAGAATGGATAAGCCGATTCTTCTCAAAAGAGGCTTGTCTAGCACTTTAGAAGAACTTTTAATGAGTGCTGAGTATATTCTTGCCGGCGGTAATTCCAAAGTAATTCTTTGTGAAAGAGGGATAAGAACCTTCGAAACGGCTACAAGAAATACGTTGGATTTATCGGCAGTTCCACTACTGAAATCCCTGACACATTTACCTGTAATTGTTGATCCAAGCCATGGAACGGGATTATATAAGCTTGTTGCACCCATGTCTCTGGCTGCTGTCGCTGCTGGCGCTGACGGTCTAATGATCGAGGTTCACAATGACCCAGAACATGCCATGTCTGATGGCCCTCAGTCTTTAAAGCCAGAAGCATTTGCAGCATTAGTTAAAGCAATAGAAGCCATCAGGCCATTTGCTTATAAAATGAATCAGTAAGGAGTGTCCAATATGAAAATAGGAATTATTGGTTTGGGGCTCATTGGCGGTTCAATCGCCAAAGCTATAAAAGAAAATACAGAACATGACGTTTTAGGGCATGATATTGATCCTACCGTTGTTCATAAAGCCCTTTTGCTCAATGCCATTGATGTCCCTCTGGTAGCGGAAGATCTTAAAGAATGTCAGGTGATTATTGTCGCCCTTTACCCAAAGGATACCATACAGTACATTACAAATCACTGTCATCTGTTCCAAAAAGAGGCTGTTGTGATAGATACCTGTGGAGTGAAAGGTCTTATTTGCAATGCCTTAGAGCCTATTGCAAAGGAAAATGGTTTTTACTTTATAGGGGCTCATCCAATGGCTGGAACAACACACTCAGGTTTTAATTATTCCGAAAAAGCCTTATTTAATAAAGCTTCAATGGTTATTACCCCCTTGAAAGGAACGCCAATTGAAAAGGTTGAATTGATTAAAAAGCTTAGTGTCTCCATTGGATTTACCAATACTCAAATATCAACCCCTGAAGAGCATGATCAGGTCATTGCATTCACCTCTCAACTAGCACACGTGGTTTCCAATGCTTACGTAAAGAGCCCAACCGCCATGCTACACAAAGGTTTTTCGGCAGGAAGCTATGTGGATTTGACAAGAGTTGCAAAATTAAATGAAAATATGTGGGGAGAGTTATTTATTGACAATAAAAAATTCTTAGCCTCAGAAATAGAAGGCCTGATAGAAAGGTTATCTCTTTACAAAACAGCCATAGAGTCAAGTGATGAGCCCACTTTAAAAACACTTCTCAAGGAGGGATCAGATCTAAAAACCAAAATCGACGGCGATTCAATTTAAATATTGGCGATTCAATTTAAATATTAAGGAAGAAGGCACTTTCATGAAAAAAATAAGCATCCATACAAAAGAGAAATATGATGTTTTAGTAGGAGAAAATATTTTAGGTGAGTTAGGCGCTTATACCCTTGAAATCTTTGCTCCCTGTAAGCTTTGCATCCTCACTGATGATACCGTGAATCTATTATATGGAACTCAGGTTTTTGATATGTTGAGTCATGCAGGCTTTGACGTTTATAGATATTCATTCGCTCCTGGAGAGGCTTCTAAATCTCTTGCCACC
>JBBRXC010000146.1:0-3712 GCA_038248745.1 Peptostreptococcales bacterium
ATTGGCTGCGGTCACACCGGATGATAATATTAATATGATGGCTTGCCAAGTTGCGAAAGAAATTTTTAATGTACCAAGAATTTTTTCCCGAATCCAGGACCCGGTTAGAGAACAGGTTTTTTATCAGTTTGGCGTTCATACTATATGTCCTACGAATATGGCGGTGCAGGAATTTCGAGCATTGATGCTTGGAGAAGCAAGCACAACGACTTGCTTTATCAACAAAACAGGTCTTGATTTTCAGTACAAACGGGTAGATAAAGCCGATGCAGGCAAAATGGTTAGTGATTTAAATGTTGCGAAAGACACAATAATCCTTGGGTTAATCAAGGATGGCAAACTTCAAATGAACAACGCCAAGCTAAAAGTGGGCGTTGATGATGAAATCGTCATCATTTCCAAAATATAAAAGGAGAGCAACTATGAATATAATAATTATTGGGGGAGGAAAAGTTGGGTACTATTTAGCCAAAACCCTCATATCTTATCATCACAAAGTGAAAATTATTGAATTGAAGCGACCTATTTGCGAAAAAATTGCAAATGAACTGAATATACCCGTTTACAACGGAGATGCCACGAAAATCGACATTTTAAAGGAAGCCGGTGCGGCAAACGCGGATGTATTTATTGCAGTTACCGGTCTGGACGAAGAAAACTTAATTGCATGTGAACTTGCAAAAAACAATCTTAGAGTGGTCAAAACAATAGCGAGAGTGAACAATCCCAAAAACACGAAAGTATTTCATACGTTAGGCGTTGATTTTGCCGTCAGTAGTACCACTTTAATTGCAGATTTGATAGAAGAAGAAGTGGATTATGCGGGAATGAAGACCATCACAAACATTAAAAACAACAAAATTATTGTAAGTGAAATAGAGATCAAAAAGAATTCACCTGCTTTTAATAAAAAAGTAAGGAATATTAAAATACCGAAAGATTGTTTGCTTGTTTCTATCATAAAACAAGAAGAAGTACTTCCCCCTCATGAAAATCTTGTACTGCTTGAAGGGGATTCGGTTATTGTTATTTCCGATTTTGAAAACAAAAAGTTTTTAAGAGATACGTTCGTTGGCAAAAATAATTAACCAACCATGATTTTCCCTTCTGGATAAACAGAATTATGGGAAGTTTTATTTGCCTTCATCGCTATGGCAATGGCAAAGGTAAGAGGCCCAACTCTCCCTAAGAACATGGTGAAAATCAGAAGAAGCTTACTTATATTATGTAAGGTAGGCGTGATTCCAGTTGATAAACCAACGGTACCGAAAGCAGAAGTTACCTCAAATAAAACATTGACGAAGCTAATTTTCTCTATGCCAATAATGATAACGGTCATGATGAATATAATGACAATGCTTAAACTGGCGATGGATATGGCTTTATTTACAATTTCCTGTGAAACTTTTCTTCGTAATATGATGGTTTCATCGTTTCCTCTGATGTTTGAAGCAATGGCGATGACAATAATACCAAACGTGGTAACCTTGATTCCTCCGCCGGTAGACCCGGGGGCCGCCCCAATAAACATAAGAAGTATGCTGGTCATTTTGGACACTTCAGTCATTTCGTTAAGAGGAAGGGAATTATATCCTGCTGTACGGCAAGTAACAGAATGAAAAATAGCCGCATTGATTTTTTCGAAGAAGGTTAAAGAACCCATGGTTTCTGGATTGGAATATTCCAGAGCGAAGATAAAAACAGCACCAAAAACAATTAAAACAAGAGACATGATCAGAACAATTTTGGTGTGAAGGTATAGTCTGTGTAAATGACGATAATCATATAAGTCTTTCCATACAATAAACCCTAACCCACCAACGATAATCAGTATGGCTGTGGTATATAGGACAATCGGGTCCCCATTAAAATCTGTCAGGCTACGGAAGCCACCGGTTAAATCAAACCCCGCATTACAGAAAGCGGAGATGGAGTGAAAGATAGACATATAAATTCCTTTTGCGCCATATCGAGGGATAAAGCTAAAGGATAATAAAATAGCCCCTATTAATTCAATGGCAAAGGTGATGAGGACGATATTTTTGATCATGGCAACCACTTCAGTAAAACTGTAATCGCTGATGGACTCTTGGGCAAGCAGTTTTCCTTTCATACTGATTTTTCTGCCAAGAAGTACAGAGAAGAAAGTAGCCAAAGTAACGATTCCAAGACCCCCGACTTGAATCAAGAAGAGGATGACAATTTGGCCGAACAGTGTCCATTGGGTCAACGTATCTGCGATGACTAGACCGGTTACACAAGTGGCGGATGTTGCTGTAAAGACAGCATTGATGATACCGATACTAACGCCGTCATTGGATGCAATGGGAAGATTCAGCAAAATCGTTCCAATAAGGATAATGATTGCGAAACTTGAAACAATAATTCTTGTTGGAGAAAAATTGGTTATATGAAGTTTTCTTACTTTAACTGTTATTTTAGACATTTCTTAAGCCTTTCAACGGTTGTGATAATTGAAGCATGAATTGATCATGCCATAGATTAAAATTTCAATAAATTCACAGGTAATTGTAACACTTTTGAATAACAGTGTAAAGAGAGCCAGGCCTTAAGAGGTACATTTAGGGCGTAAGAAGCGCAATCGATTGTCATGAAGTGGGGAAAAGCTTAAATTGTGACTTAACTTTCTTGATAAAATAGAAAAAAATTGGAAAAAAATTGGAAAAATGCAAGAAAAACTTGCAAAATGCAGGAGATATTGTATAATAGAAAGGCATTGAATTAAAAAATGCTCTCTGTGTTGGCATAAGGCCAACACCATTTAGACCATAGGGAGGTGAAAAGAATGACAAATTATGAAGTTATATTTATACTAGAGGCTGCTTTAGAAGACGAGAAAAAGGAAGCTGTGATTGAGACCGTTAAAGGGATTATCGCTGCTGATGGAGAAGTTAATAAAGTGGATATTTGGGGAATTAAAAGACTGGCATATCCTATCCAGAAAAAAAATGAAGGATATTATGTACTAGTTGATTTTAAAGGAACTCCTCAGCTTCCAAAAGAACTAGATAGAAGACTTAGAATTTCTGATGCTGTAATCAGACATATGATTATCAACAAAGACGAGAAATAGGATAGGGGTGTATTTATGAATAGTGTAGTACTAATTGGTAGATTAACCAGAGACCCTGAGGTAAGGTATACACCTGAATCACAAATGGCGGTTGCAACCTTTACCATTGCTATTGATCGAATGCAAAGAGTAGGGAAAGAAAAGCAAACTGATTTCCCAAGAATAACTGTTTTTGGCAAAACTGCAGAAAACTGCGAAAAGTTTTTGACAAAGGGCAAGCTTGTTGGCGTTCAGGGTAGATTACAGACAGGAAGCTACAAAAATAAAGAAGGCGTAACAGTTTATACGACGGATGTTGTTGCCGACAGAGTTGAATTTTTAGAATGGGGCGATAAGAGTGAAAGCTCTTCTCCAAAGATGGAGTCAGGAATACCGGATGGTTTCCAGGCAATCGAGGATGACGATATCCCCTTTTAACAAAGAATAATAGATTATAGAAAGGAGAGCTAATCTCATGATGGATAAAAGAAGAGGCGGCGGTGGCATGAGAAGAAAAAAAGTATGCCAGTTCTGCGCTGATAAAACCGAAACAATAGATTACAAGGATGTGGAAAAGCTGAAGAAGTATATTACCGAAAGAGGTAAGATTCTTCCTAAGAGAATAACTGGAACTTGTGC
>JBBRXC010000147.1:0-3711 GCA_038248745.1 Peptostreptococcales bacterium
GCTTCAGTTTATCTTTTTTTAGGGATTTTCAATATTTTTGGAATAATATTGTATTTAATATTTGGACTATATAAGAAATAAAAATTAATTCCATTAAATGCAGATAAACCTATCCCATAATCGTTTGGGTAAACGAAAATAACAATGCAATTGCTAAATTTCAAATATATAAAACAAATGCTAATTAGGCTATAATGAATTTGGGAGAAAAGAACGGGAAAGTGCTAAATCTCAAAATGGAACCCCGTGGCTTCAGCCACAAAGGGAAAACGGACAGCGGAGCGAAGGACTAAGAAAATTAAAAAAGCTGTAAGCGACGTTGCTTACAGCTTAGTACAATATTTTTACAAATCAAAATAATACATTATTTCTGCAGGATGAGGAATTTTATTGATCGCATCCGCTTCAGCGCGTTTGTTTTTTATCCACAGATCCAGAAGACTCTGCGGGAATACGCCACCGCGAGTAAGGTATTCATTGTCAGTGGTTAAAGCATCGAGGGCTTCATCTAGCGTTTTTGGTAATGCGTCCAGATTCTTTTTTTCTTCATCGGAAAGAGTATACAAATTCAAGTCATAAGGACCCCATCCGTTTTCATGTGGATCGATTTTATTTATCATCCCATCAATACCTGCCATTAAGATGGCGGCATAGGCATAATACGGATTGCATGTTGCATCTGGGCTGCGTAGCTCAAAACGCTTTGTTTCAGGTGATTTTGCGTATGCTGGTATTCGAATCACTGCACTTCTATTTGAAGTTGCATATCCAATGGTTACAGGGGCTTCATAGCCAGGGACAAGACGTTTAAATGAATTGGTGGAAGGATTTGTAAATGCGCAAAGCGATTTGGCGTGTTTTAAAAGTCCGCCCATGAACCAGTGTGCTTCCTTGCTGAGCCCTGAATAACCATTTGCATCATAGAAAACTGGTTTCCCATCTTTCATCAGAAGCATATGAACGTGCATCCCATTACCTGCCTCTGCAAAAATCGGCTTAGGCATGAAGGTCGCGGTTTTGTTTGCTGCTACAGCTGCATTTTTAACAACATATTTAACGATCATTGTTTTGTCAGCCATTTCCACCATACTCCCCAGCTCAACCTCTATTTCTTGTTGCCCGGGACCACCTACTTCATGATGATGATATTTAACTTTAACATCCCAGTCCTCTAAAAGTAGGCACATGTTGCTTCTAAGATTAAAGGAAATATCATGTGGCGCAGAAATATGATATCCTCCTTTGGGAGGTACATGGTATCCCGAATTTTTACTATTATTCAATCCGCTGTTCCATTCTGCCTGTACAGTGTCTATCTCATATGCAACACGATTTGGGTTACATTCATAACTGACATGATCAAGAATATGGAATTCAAACTCTGGGCCTATAATCATGGCATCTGCAATTTTACTTTCTTGCATGAATTTTTCGGCATGCAATGCGACATTTCGTGGATATTGATCAAAAGGTTTGTTTTCATCTTTGCCAATGACACAAACATTACCAATCATGGTTAGTGTGGGGATCTCAGCGAATGGATCAATATGGGAACTGAAAAGGTCAGGAATAAAAACCATATCGCTTTTATCCACAGGTGCGAACCCATAATTTGAGCCATCAAATCCTATGCCATATTCCATAATGTCTTCATTAAGCCTTGAAGTAGGTATCGTCAGATGACGCCATCGACCATTGATATCAATCATTTTGAAGTCTATCATACTAATATGATTTTGCTCGCAGTACTCACGTACATCATTTATTTTGCTAAACATTTAACCCTCCCAATAATTTCTATGTTTTTTCATTAGAAAATATATTATCATATGACAAATATATCGTAAATTCTATAATGGCACATTAGCTAGGCTGCTCGGATATAAATAAAAACAAAAGCTAGGCTGCTCGGATATAAATAAAAACAAATTACTTAAAGGTGATGTTGACGGTTTCAAATCCCATTGAATAAAGAAGATTTTCAACGTATAATTTCGTATTTTCTTCCGCTTTTTCCAGAATGCCGCTTTTTAGTGCATGGCTTTCCAGACTATCCTGAAAGTTTGCCAAAGCGGTTAAAGTGTCTTCCGTTGTCACTTCATTGAACAGGCCATTTTTCTCAAAGTATAACTTGTAAGACAGAACTTCTTTGGAGGTGATTTTGGGCTTTGGCAATTTGATGGTAATGGATTTGTCTTGAACAGTGATGTCTTTTTCCTCAAGCTGGGACAAATCTATACCGGCTTTCACTTTTGCTTCAACCTTGAACACAAAAGATTTCTCGGTAAAAGGAACTTTGAAAGTATCAAAAAATTTGGCGTTTTTATAGTCTATAATTTCATTGAAATACATTTCGATGGAATTCAATTCACTGATGGTTTGGAATTTTTCCATCACGCCGGAACTTGAAAACTCAGTTTTGTCCTTAAAAAGTTCGAGAGTGAACCAAGTTCCTGAAACGGCCACCAAAGAAACCACTAGAAGAATTATAATGACCTGGTATATTTTTTTCATTTTTACTCCTTTTAAAGCTGGCGCCTGAGGGCACCTGTTTTTATATATGAATGACTCTATTTATCATATATTATTTGCAGAAAGATGTCAAAAAAAACGGGCAGTTTGAAAACGAGAAAATTAGTGGCACTAGCTGACTCATTGCCGGCAATCATCTTCTGCATTACATTGACATGTGCTCTAAAAAGCCATAAAATGATGTAGAAAACCAAATTGTAATGAAGACGCAGAGGCAAAATCCGCTTCTGTGAAAAATAGAAGGTGGCGGTGCCTGGCATTGTCCAAGATAAGGAGAAACAGAATGAACACAACACTGGTAATTATGGCCGCAGGAATTGGTTCCAGGTTCGGCGGAGGAATAAAGCAGCTTGAAGCCGTTGGACCAAATGGTGAAATTATCATGGATTATTCTATTTATGATGCACTGGAAGCCGGCTTCAATAAAGTTATTTTTATTATAAGAAGGGACCTGGAAAAAGACTTTAAGGAAATTATTGGAAACCGAATAGAAAAGATTTGTGATGTTGAATATGCTTATCAGGAAATGGATCATCTCCCAGAAGGGTTCAGTAAACCAGAGGGCAGGACAAAACCCTGGGGAACAGGACAGGCCGTGCTTTCCTGTAAAGGCATAATGAATGAACCTTTTGCCGTTATTAACGCGGACGATTATTATGGGAAGGAAGCCTTTGTTAAAGTGCATGATTACCTGGTGAAAATCAGTGAATCAAACGCAACTATAGAGGAGTACTGCATGGCAGGTTTTATTCTCCGAAATACGTTGAGCGACAACGGTGGCGTGACCCGAGGTATTTGCCAGATTGATAAAAATTTTTATCTGACGAAGGTGGTTGAAACCCATAACATTTTTAAGATTCATGGAGAGGTAGGCTTCCCGGATGGGGCGGCTGTGCTTGAAGAGGATGGCCAATTGGAGGTTTTGGACGCTGACTTTTATGTTTCCATGAATATGTGGGGATTGATGCCTAGGTTTATGGACATTCTTGAAGCCGGGTTTGTTGCGTTTTTATCCTCCCGTGAACCTGGAGATTTAAAATCGGAATATCTGTTGCCGACCATCATTGACGGGCTGATTAAGAACGGCACGACGAAGGTGAAGCTTCTTGAGACGAATGATACGTGGTTGGGATTGACGTATAAAGAGGATAAGCAGGTAGTTCTGGAGGCCATTAAAAA
>JBBRXC010000148.1:0-3701 GCA_038248745.1 Peptostreptococcales bacterium
AAGAAATGGCATTTCAGCTCTTGGTTATTCCTTCTTTTCAGATTCAACAACAAATCAGATCTTCCCCATATTTCCAAATGAGCTTGTTTTTGCGCTGGAAAAAATATGCTCTTTTGAACACGAAGGACCTGTTGATGAAAACCAGGAAGCCATACGATTTGTGACTTCTTGGGCAACAAAAAAAGATGATGTCTTAAAGCTTCTCGAAGAATTAAAAAAGCTTTCTAAATAAAGCTTGTTTAATAAAAAGGCAAGGGATTCCGTTTATATAGGAGGATTTGATTTTGGCTACTTTTGAAGAATTTATAAATTTAGACATCAGAGTTGGAGAGATTACTGAAGTGGCGGTTTTTGAAAAAGCAAAAAAACCCGCTTATAAATTATGGATTGATTTTGGAGATGAAATAGGAATAAAGAAATCAAGTGCCCAAATTACTGATTGTTACAAAATAGAAGAACTGATTGGTAAGCAAGTTTTAGGAGTTTTAAATTTCCCACCAAGACAAATTGCAGATTTTAAGTCAGAGGTATTAGTTTTAGGAATTTATACTGCACAGGGTGTCGTATTAATTCAACCTGAACAGTCCGTTAAAAAAGGTGACAAATTAGGTTAAAACCTTCTAATCGGAATATTTATTTCTGCCGGTAATCTTATATTTTTTCAGTATCTTTTCAGCCCTCTTATTGCAGCTTTTCTCTTCTTCGTATACTTTTTTTTCAAATTCAGACAAATCTTCAATCCTCTTAATATGTGCGCGAATTGGTTTTGGAAGCACCATAAAATAAATGAAAGGGTTCAAGAGCAAGATATCCAATGCCAGCCATATGCCGATGGCCGGCAGCATGGCGTTTTCGCCAAGTGCTTCTCTCGTCCACGCGGCTACAATGAAAAGTCCTGCCATGCCTATCAAAAAAGGCAATAAGATATTTTCGATTTTCCCGATAGATTTCTGGAGTTCCTGATCAAGCCAGGCACTTTTCCTGCCCTTAAAAAGGTATTGGCTTCCCCTGAAATTTGTAAAACACAGGTATGCTGCTATTTTAAGGTCATCAAAGCTTGCTTTTTCACGAGGAATAGCTGGGGTCTCTTCAATCTCTTTTTCATTAAACTGAATGATTCCATGCAATACCTTTCCGCTTCCCATTGCCCCTGCTTCGAACTTCTCAGACATCATTCTGGTGATGATAAGCGCATCTCTATTATTAAGGAAATACTCAACACCATTGACAACTATAATTGAAAACTCTCCAACACAAAAGAAAAACTGCGTTTCAAAGTCAGCTTTATTTTCCAAATGGTTATCGCTTGCAAGACTGGTGATTTGATTGGATACATCAACGATTTCCAGATATGCATCGGAACCTTTTTTATACATGATATTAAAATCTTTTATTTTGCCAAAACTTTTCGTATGGCTAGCTCCATCAAAACGATCTTGCTGATACTGGCTCAATCTGGAAACACGCTCCGCTTCATGGGAAAGAATGACTTCTCCCTCCAGCACCATCAGAATTCTGTCAAATTCCGGCAATTGGGTGAAATCACTTTCATTTGTTTCAACGTCAGCGGAACTGATACGCCAAATAAAGTCACGTTTCTCATAGGTACTTGATTCGGGATAAATCGATAGTTGAGCAGTTGTTCCACCTGACCAGCGACTCGTCAAATTTTCTTCTACTTTATGAATTTTCAACTCCATCGCTACTCCTATATCAACACCACTTTGCACATTTCTTCTAAAGTTTTCTTCGCTTTCCACCCCAGCTCAACTTCTGCCTTACTGCAATCCGCATAACATGAGGCAATATCCCCCGCTCTTCTTGGTGCAATGATGTATGGGATTTTACATTTATTCGTTTTTTCAAATGCCTTTATTAACTGAAGAACGCTATACCCTTTTCCTGTTCCTAGATTAAAAATATGAACTCCCGGATCATTCATCCTATCTAATGCGGCCACATGACCGTCTGCAAGATCTATTACATGAATATAATCCCTGACTCCTGTCCCGTCCACCGTTGGATAATCATCTCCAAAGACACGAACCTCTTTCAGTTTCCCTTGATATACTTGAATGATATAGGGCATAAGGTTATTTGGAATTCCTTTCGGATTATCTGTCAGCAAACCTGTCGGATGCCCTCCAATTGGATTGAAATATCTTAAAAGTGTAATGTTCCAGCTATTATCTGATACATACAAATCTTTCAGGATTTGTTCTATCATCAGTTTTGTGTAGCCATAAGGATTTGCTGCTGTCAAAAGAGCGTCTTCATGAATTGGCAACGTTTCAGGATTCCCGTATACCGTTGCAGATGAGCTGAAAATGAAATTCTTGATATTTCTTTTCTGCATCTCTTTAATAATATTAATGGTTGTAATAATATTATTTTCATAATACATGATGGGATCTTCAACTGATTCTCCCACCGCTTTATACCCTGCGAAATGTATCACTGAATCTATATTTTCTTTATCAAATATTTCTTCCACCAGCGCCATATTTTTCAAGTCATAATCATAAAAGTTGAACTCTCTTCCGCTAATGCCCTTAATATACTTTACTGCTGTTTCTGTGCTGTTGACAAGATTGTCTGCAACAACTATTTCATGACCTTCCGCAAGTAATTGCACACAGGTATGTGCACCAATATACCCTGCCCCGCCAGTAACCAATATCGTCATATTTGCTCCTTTTTTTGAAGTAATAACTTTACATCTATATAATACTATACTTGGCCTTTTTTTTAAAGGTAGAAATTATAATATCGAAGTAGCTGTAATCAAAAGAAAGGAACCTCAGCTCAAAGCTTTGGTTCCTTTCTCGAAAATTTTTGAATATTACCTAATGGGGGAGTTACATCCAGCCATTAACAACATCTTCATTTTCTGATATCCATTGTGCTGCTGCTTCCTCAGGATCCATTCCTTCGACAATCAATGCCTCAAGGCCACCTATCTGAAGATCAGACATGGAGAAGTTTTTTATCATTGCCGCAACTTCAGGATATTCACCACTAAAGTTTTTATTTGCAATAGTATGAAGTCCTTCTGCTTCGCCAAATGACATTTTTGGATCTTCTAAATATTTAAGATCATATTTTGCAAACATCCAATGAGGACTCCATCCTGTGATGGCAATCCATTCTTCATTTTTATATCCCTTTTCAAGGGCTGCCATCATTGCAGCTTCACTACCCTGAATAACTTCAAAGCCTAATCCGTAATCTTCATTTGCCGCATTGGCTGCTTTCATGATTCCTGCACCAGGGTCAATGCCAATTATTTCGCCATTGAACTTATCCTTGCTGGCAAGCATCTCTTCTATCGAATTGCTGTCAACATATTTCGGTACAACAATTCCTATCTTTGCATCTTCCTCGTACCAGATGCCAAAGTCCTCAAGATTTTCCTTGTACTTGTTCCAATAGGCTTCATGGGTTGCTGGAAGCCAAGCGTCAAAGAACACATCTAAATCGCCTTTGTCCAAACCAACATAAAGGGGTGCTGCATCAAGCTGAGTCAACTCCACTTCATACCCCTGATCTTCAAGTACAACTTTCCATAGGTTGCTCACTGCAACGCATTCAGCCCAGTTAACCATACCAACATTAATTGTTCCCTTTGATTCTTCGCTTTTTTCAGGTTCAGCGGTTTCCCCTGAACATCCCGCCAACGTCGTCATAGAGAGAGCCAAAAT
>JBBRXC010000149.1:0-3593 GCA_038248745.1 Peptostreptococcales bacterium
CAGGGAATCCCTACCTGGCAAAGGCCACAGCCTAAAATATAATCTTTTCTGTCCAGCCCTTCTGGCCAGTAATGTTCTGCGAAGTAATCCTCGTAGACTAGGCAGGTGTTCTTATCATGGCCGTCCTCAAAAGAAATGGCCTGAACAGGACACCGCTTTATACATTTGCCACAGCCACCATTTTGATAGAATAAGCACCAGTCATAGGGACCGGTATATTGGCGCTGGGTTATTTCAATAGGGGCTTCAATAATGAGAGAAGTAAACCGCACAGCCTTGCCTTTCTCTGTAATAAGACCATCTGACAAGCCAAAGGTGCCAAGTCCTGCTGCATAGGCATAATGCCTGTGTGACCATGTGGAAGCCAACCCCAATGGACCAGTTCTTATGACTGAAAATTCCGGTTGGAGGTCTATGGAAACTGCTCGAATTCCTTTTGCCTCTAAGGCTGTGATTAACCTACCGCTGAATTCTTTTAGCAATGGTTCCCATTCCCCCCTGGATACAATCCAGTTTCTTGAAGGGCAAAGGGTTTCCGCTATTTGAGTTTTCTTGGTTTCCATCGTTTGAGGAAAAGCAATGGAAACAACTCGAAGATTGGATGGAGCCACCTTAGGAGCATCGGGATATTTTAATTGAAATGCATCGATGGGACTCCAGTGGAATGAGCCAATATGCTCTTTTAAAAAATCAAAGTATTCATCATCTCCAGCTGCCACACCAATCAATGGGGGTGCCCACATAGGTTTGTCTGGCATCCCAAGCGTCGCAAAATTGTTGTCTTCCAATGCGCCATAAGTCTTTAAGATTAAAGCATCCAATTCTTTTTTATTTATTATTTTTTCATCATTAGAAAGTTTTTTACTCATTATTTCTACCTCGTTTGAAAGCTATTTATTCAATATAAAATTAACAAATTCATTCTATCATAATTGTAGCATAGAAGGGTATTTAATATTGGACTTTTTGGCAAAATAGTTCCGATAATTGAGCAAAATTCGACTCGTTTGTCAGCTTAAATATATTGATATTGAAAATAACAGGTGATAGAATAAAGGCAGCAGAGTACATGGTTACTTTGCTGAGCATCATCTCGATTGGCAAAGTCCCCAAATGGAAATGTCAGGGTCACAGTGTAAACGCAAAAATGCGGAATAACACTGAAAACAGGCCCGGAAATAATTAATCGTTTGGAGGCGAGATTTTGAAAATTTTAATGGTAGGAACGGGCGGAGTCGGCGAAGCGGCGGCAGTTATTGCTAATCAAAGAGACCCTAAGGGAGAATGGCTTGAACTGATGGTACTTTCTGATTATGATCAGAAAAGGGCAGAACAGGTGTCAAAAAGAATCGACGACGTGCGATTTCCTGCAGAACAAGTTAACGCAAGAAGTAAGGAAGAGGTTACAGCACTGGTAAAAAAATATAATGTTGATTTACTGTACAATGCATGTGATCCCAGCTTTAACGAAAACCTGTTTGATGTGGCTTTTGAATGTAATGTGTATTACATGGACATGGCGCTGACATTGTCGGTACCTCATCCGGAAGACCCATACAACAAGACGAACATCAAAATGGGAGACTACCAGTTCTCAAAACATGAGGAATGGGAAAAGAAAAAATTACTGGCTTTGGTTGGGATAGGGATGGACCCTGGAGCAGTAAATGTATTTGCAAGATTTGCTGAAAAGCATTTATTTGATGAAATCGATGAGATAAGCATTAAAGATGGTGGGAACTTAAGGGCTGATGGATACGATATCACCTTTGGCTTTTCAATCTGGACAACGATTGATGAATGCCTGAACCCTCCTTTTAAATGGGAAAAAGATAAAGGGATTTATACTGTTCCCCCTTTTTCTGAACCTGAGATGTTTGTATTCCCAGATGGAATCGGGGAGCAAGAACTTGTCAATGTGGAACACGAAGAGATGGTCATGCTGCCAAGATATATGGGTGACAAGGCTAAAAAAATGAGTTTTAAGTATGGTCTTGGAGCGGATTTTATCACCATGCTTAAGAATTTAAAGGCATTAAGGCTTGATGATAAACATGGCAAAATCAAGGGTACGGACTTTTCGCCGAGAGATATCGTTGGAATGGTAGCACCAAGTCCTACGGAAGTGGCGGACAAACTTACAGGGAAATGTTGCGTAGGAACAGCTGTAACAGGGACCAAAGACGGTCTTGAGAGAAAAGTTTTCATCTATCAAACTACTGATAATGAAGAAGTAATGAAAAAACTGGGTTGCGGATGTGTTGTTGCACAAACAGCTTACAATCCTGTCATGGCATTGGAGCTTATAGCGAAAGGCAAGTGGCAGGGCTCGGGGGTGCTGGGACCAGAATGCTTTAACCCAGATGATTATATTCAACTTGCAGAAGAATATGACTATTATATGGGGATGATGGAACTGGATTCGGCGTACAAGTCGATGATTAACAGAAAAAATCTTTTGAAAACAGCTGAATCGGGATTATAAAGATAGAATATCTAATAAAATAAACACTGTTCATAAAAGAAAGGGCTTTGCATATTTGCACAAAGTCCTTTCTTTTCTTTTCTATCCTATTGATCTGGTGTTTCTAAATTGATTTACATATTGATCTGGTGTTTCTAAATTGATTTACATATTTGGACTTGTAATCTGCTGCTGATCGAAAAGGTCCTTCTGTAAATGGAGGGTTTGTGTAGGAAACGCGAATTGAATATCCCACTTTTCAAATTCTTCTTTGATGCGCAGATTGACTTCTTGATGGACGTCTAAATATTTATCGTAGTCACTGCTTAATACGTAATAGGCAATCTCAAAATTCAGGCTGTATGGTCCGTAAGAAACAAAATGTGCTCGCCCGAAAGTGGTTTCTGGGGTTTTTTCGATAATGCTTTTTATGATGCTTGGAATTTCCTTCAGCTTATCGTAAGATGTCTCATAGGTCACGCCAAGAACAAACAGAACCCTTCGGTCTTTCATTGTCTTAAAGTTTCTGATTCGTGAACTTGTCAAATCGGTATTTGAGAATAAGAGCAATTCTCCATCTAAAGTCCGTAAACGTGTAGTTTTGACACCGATATGTTCTACTGTTCCAAAATCTTTGCCTACAATGATGAAGTCTCCAATCTCAAAAGGTCGGTCGAAAAAAATGGTGAAAAAACAGAATATATCGGCGAGTACTGCCTGGGCGGCAAATGCTAACGCCAAGCCCCCGATGCCAAGTCCTGCAATTAGAGAGTTCACTTTAATTCCTATATTATCGAGGAATAGAAGCAAGGTGATGCCCCACACCAAAACTTTAAAAATTCTCGCTATCCATATTAATGTGAGACTGTTTCTGGAATCTTTCGGTCTTGATTCCCAATATTTACTGAATAAAAAGATAACAACATTGGAGATAATGATTGCCCCCATTATGGTAATAAAAGCAAATAATAGAGTGTTTACAATTTTTGCTAAGTCTGAATTCAGATATAAAATCTTCGTTGCGAAATAAAAAGCTGAAAAATAGGCAATTGGTAGTATGTTTTTCCTGATACCTTTTATGATATAGTCACTCTTTGACACTGGTGTTTCATCACCTGAAGTTTGTGAC
>JBBRXC010000150.1:0-3543 GCA_038248745.1 Peptostreptococcales bacterium
AACTATGGGGATTTTTGCTGTGGAGGCGCTTTCTATCCTGAAGGACATATCACCAGTGGGAACTTAGGGGACAATTATGATCACGCCTACACCAAACAGGCTGCAGGTGCTGATTTTTTAGTATCTCAACTGTTTTTCGATAACGAAAAATTTTATGATTTTGCTGATACAGCAGAAAAAAAAGGGATTACCATCCCCTTAGTCGCAGGGATCATGCCCATCCTTGGTAAATCACAGGTACAAAGAATGATTTTTCAATGTGGGGTAAGTTTGCCTTCCGCCATTATTCGTATATTGCATAAATATGAAAACAATCCCGTTGATTTGCAAAAGGCAGGAATTGAATATGCCTGCAATCAAATTGAAGCTTTATTTGAACACGGGCATAAATTTATACACGTGTACTCCATGAATAAACCGGAAATCGCTGTTGCATGCAAAACAAAATTTGATCAACTAGTTTCAGAGGGAGAATAATCAATGAATATTATGGAATACATCAAAAGCAACATTCTTGTTTTTGATGGAGCAATGGGAACGATGATGCAGAAAAAAGGCCTTCAAACCGGTGATTTGCCAGAAATTTTAAGCATCACAAATCCTGAAATAATTTTAGAAATTCATAAGGAATATGTAGCTGCAGGTGCTGATATTGTCAGTACCAACACTTTTCAAGCCAGTGAATACAAATTGAAGGACTGCGGATACACCGTGGAAGAAATAGTCAGTGCCGGCGTTCAATTAGCGAAAAAATCCGGTGCTAAATATGTTGCCTTGGACATCGGTCCATGTGGCCAGCTTCTGGAACCCATCGGGACAGTAAGTTTTGATGAAGCTTATGCGCTTTTTAAAAAGCAAATGATGATCGGTGAAATGGCAGGCGCTGATGTGATTATTATAGAAACCATGTCAGATGTCTATGAAACCAAAGCCGCGATTCTTGCCGCAAAGGAAAACACTTCTCTGCCAGTTATTGCCTGTTTAACTTATCAGCAGGATGGCCGAACCTTTACTGGCACTGACCCTGTTACAGGCACCATCACTTTACAAAGTCTAGGTGTTGATGCCTTGGGTGTAAATTGTTCTATGGGGCCAAAAGAACTTCTGCCAATTGTTGATAAAATATTAAAATACAGCAAAGTTCCTGTCATTGTACAGGCAAATGCAGGTCTTCCCCAAATAATAGATGGTGAAACTGTCTATGGGATCACGCCCGATGAATATGCCGGGTACGTTTCCCACATGTTGGAGGCAGGGGTTAAAATAATTGGGGGCTGCTGCGGAACCACTCCTGATTTTATCAGGGAAATTAGAAAATTTGCAGATAAACAAACAGCGGTTTCAATAATGACTCCTCTTATTACTGCAGTCACTTCTTCTACTCAAACGGTAATTCTTGATAACAGAATAACGGTAATTGGCGAAAGAATAAATCCAACTGGCAAACCAAAATTAAAAGAAGCCCTCAGAAATAATCAAATGGAGTACATACTGGGGGAGGCCATTGATCAAGCAAAAAGTGGTGCCGATATTTTAGACATCAATGTAGGTTTACCTGAAATAGATGAACCAAGCGTCATGACTCAGGTCATTAAAAAAGTGCAGGAAGTAAGCAACCTTCCCCTTCAGATTGACAGTGCTGATATCCATGCTATTGAAGCTGGGCTACGAGCCTGCAATGGCCGACCTCTTGTTAATTCTGTCAATGGAAAGGCAGAAGTGATGGCTGAGCTTTTTCCAATTGTAAAAAAATATGGCGCAGTTGTTGTTGGATTAACCCTAGATGAAAACGGAATTCCTGAAACGGCCGAAGGTAGATATGCGATAGCCGAAAAAATAGTTCGCACCGCTGCTTCCTATGGCATTCCAAAGGAAGACATGATGATTGATTGCCTAACTTTGACCGTTTCCGCACAGCAGAATGGTGTACTGGCAACTTTAGATGCGATAAAACTTGTGAAATCTCGTTTGGGTGTAAAAACCATTTTAGGTGTCAGCAATGTTTCTTTTGGTCTGCCTAACAGACCTTTAATGAACAGCACATTTTTGGCTGCTGCCATGGGTGCCGGTCTGGATGCGCCAATCCTCAACCCTATGTCATTGGAAATGATGAGGGCTGTTGATACCTATAGAGTCATAAACTGTCAAGACTTAGGTTCTGTTAACTATATAAAGAAATACGCCGAAGACGATGCTGATTTGGGCCACAAGCCAGTCATAAACAATACAAATCCTTCCGTCTATATGATTACTGACTATGAGGAGCTTGAAGAATTTATTCAGGAAGGCAGAAAGGAAGAGGCAGCGGGACAGGTTCGCAACCTTCTAAAGGCTAAGGAGGCTCTTGAAATCATAGATGAATGCTTTATACCCGCCCTAAACAAAGTGGGTGACGGTTTTGACAAGGGTGAAATCTTTCTTCCCTCTCTGATGATGTCTGCTGAAACTGTTAAAGCCTGCTTTGATGTCATCAAAGAGGTGAATGGTTCTGACGGTCCGTCAACAAGTAAAGGTAAAATTCTTGTTGCCACTGTTCTCGGTGACATCCATGATATAGGGAAAAACATTGCAAAAATGCTTTTACAGAATTATGGTTATGAAGTAGTTGACTTGGGCAAGGATGTTCCCATTAAAGATATCGTCGATGCAGCAAAAGAACACCATATAAAACTAATCGGTCTTAGCGCATTGATGACGACAACCGTAAAAAATATGAAACTCACGATTACCGCGATTAGAGAAGCGGGGATTGATTGTAGCATCATGGTTGGTGGTGCTGTTTTAAATCCAGAATATGCAGCCTTTGTAGGTGCAGATTTTTTTGTAAAAGATGCCCGAGAAGGGGTTGAAGTGGCAAAGAAAGTTTTATAAGGACAAAAACTTACATCCTTGATGATCCATTGAGAAAATCACAAACATAAAGACCGGGGGATTAGCCATTTCATGACTCTCCACCGGCCTTTTTTATTTTTTTTAAATTCCATAATTTTATGTCTATCTGATTGAATTAATAAGCTTTCCTATTCCCTCTGATAAAACCAGCTCTTTTAGCCTGTTAATGTGAACATCTGCTGATTCTTTTGCAACATCCGGCTTCCCTTCTATTATTGCTTGGTAAATCATTTTGTGCTCCGCGGTCATTTTTTCTGACCTTTTAAAGTTATCATAATAAAGATATCTAAATCGAAGCACCAGTTCCTGAAGTTGTTCAACCATTTGAATCAATATTTTATTTCTAGTGGCTTCTACAATAACATGATGAAAATCAGTGTCCGCCTTTATCATGGCAGCCATATCATTATCTTTCACTGCAATCTCATATTCTTCTGCAATTTTTCTAAGTTCTATTTTTTCTTCTTCTGTGATTCTTTTCGCAGCTAATTCGGCAGCAAAACCTTCCACATTTTGTCTAACCTCCAGGATTTCCACCATATCCTGCATGGAAAGCTGTGATACATAGGCGCCTCTTCTAGGTTCTATGGTAATCAGGCCTTCTTTTTCAAGTTTTCTAATCGCTTCTCTGATTGGCGTTCTGCTTACGCC
>JBBRXC010000151.1:0-3472 GCA_038248745.1 Peptostreptococcales bacterium
AGAATCTATTCTTTTCCCATCTAAAGTGACATAGATTCCATCTCCATCATGGGTTTCTCGGAGATGAACCGTTCTAATACTTGCAAAAGATTCTTTTTTCTGATCTTTAATTTTGTTTCTAGTCCGCTCATACAGTTCTCTCGAACCTTTCGCAGAACATTTGTCGCAAATACAAATTTCAAACTCCCTTGTGATGAAAGCCGAATCACTCTTTCGGCGAATATTTACGCCCATAGTGTCCCCAGGTACCTGGTGATAATGTGTATGCAGCAGTTCATGTGCCAGATGCGAGTTGGCTTCTCCATAAAAATCTTTATAAAGCTTTAATACATCTAAATTGTCCTGAGATTTACGTATTTTTGAAGTTTTATCAATATCAATGATAACATTCTGTCTCTTTTCAAGGGAATCTATTTTTTCAGGAACAGGATGCCCCGCTCCAGAGATACATCCTCCAGGGCATGCCATAACTTCAATCAAGTCATAACCTATTTCTTCTCCACGCAATATTTTATGAATAATAGGCTCCGCATTATTAATACCACTTATGACAGCTACCCTTACTTTTATGCCATTGGCCTCAACGGTTGTTTCTTTCACGCCATCAAACCCTCTGATTTCAGTGAAATCAAGATGATCTGTTAATGGAACCCCCGAAAGTTCCTCTACCGCCATTCTCAATGCGGCTTCAGCAACTCCTCCTGAATTGCCAAACAGTATCCCTGCGCCAGAAGCCATCTTATAAGGTTCGTCATAATCCTGAGGAACGATATCTGATTTTTCGATTCCCTTCAGATCCATCATCTCAAGCATTTCATTTGAATTTAAAACTGCATCAACATCTGGCACACCATCAGGTGCAAATTCAGGCCTCTTCGCTTCGTACTTCTTGGCGATGCATGGCACGATAGAAACTGAAAATATATCTTTTTTGTTTATTCCATTCAACTGTGCATAATGACTTTTTATGGTTGCTCCCATCATCATTTGTGGTGATTTGCAAGTTGAAAGATGAGGGATTAATTCAGGATATCTTCTCTCCACAAGGTTTACCCATCCAGGGCAACAAGAAGTAAACTGCGGCATAACCCCATTTTTTGTGACACGGGTCAGAAATTCAGTCGTTTCTTCCATAATTGTCAAGTCAGCACCAAAAGCGTTATCAAACACCTTATCAAACCCAAGCTTTTTAAGCATTCCAGCCATAAATGGCGTAGCTTCTTCTGCAGGAATGTTATAATGAGATGCAACGATTGCACGTACAGCTGGCGCTAAAAATGCAACAACTGTCTTTTTCGGATTATTCAAGGCACTAAATACTTCACCTTTTTCACTCTTATAACGAAGTGCTCCACATGGACAGGCATTTACGCAATGTCCGCAACTGATGCAATCCGTTTCCTGAAGCGGCATCCCACTTTTTGTGCCAACTAGCTGACGGCCATTTTTGATATAAAAAGTCAGAATATCAGGTCCTTCCACTTCGGCACATGCTGCGATGCATCGGCCGCAAGAAATACATTTATTATGATCTCTCACGATGAATGGATGATCTTCCATAATAGGGAAATATGGGCGATCATGAGATGATTTTTTGAACTCTATTTCATGCTCATTCGCTGCACTTCTAAGGTCACAACTGTATCTTTCTTTGCATCCACATTGCAGACAACGTTCTGCTTCCTCCAAAGCTTTTTCCTCAGAAATGCCCAGTTCAACTTCCATGAAACTCTGTTTTCTGATTTCCGCATCTATGGCTGGCATAAACGCACGTTTTATTCTTGGCATTTCTTCATATTCCCACTTCGGTAGATCTTCAAGCGTTCCTCTGCTACAACTGTAATCCACACTGTGAGCTTTTACATATCCTTTATTTAGAAAACTATCAATGGATTCAGATGCATGATGTCCAGCCGCAATGGCTTGAATGACGGTTGCCGGGCCTGTAACACAATCTCCACCGGCAAATATTTTTGCCTCAGAGGTTTCAAAAGTCTTTCCGTTAATATCAACATCTCCCCAGTTGTTTAATTTTACTGGCAAGTCGTTATATAAGAATCTGGTATCTGTACTTTGTCCGATTGCTCCGATGACGGTATCTGCTTCTATAACAATATCACTTCCATCGATTGGAATTGGTCTCCTTCTTCCCGAACGGTCCGGTTCACCAAGTTGCATTTTGATGCAGTGAATGAGTTTTTTGTCACCTTTCGTTTCAATCTTCTCAGGAGAGATGAGGAAGATCATTTCAACCCCTTCTTGAAGCGCTTCTTCTATTTCATAAGCTTCCGCAGGCATTTCTTCACGACCTCTACGGTAGATGATTGTAACTTTTTCAGCACCATTTCTTAAGGCTGTTCTAGAGCAGTCAATTGCTGTATTTCCTCCACCAATAACAACTACGTTTTTGCCTGTTTTTGTATCTATCCCTTTTGCATTCTGTTCCAGGTATTGAATTCCCATCCATATACCCTCAAATTGTATTGGGGTGGCACCCCAGGAACCAATAGCAAGATAAACCGCGTCGAAATCTTTTTGAAGATCGGCAAGCATAATATGTGTACCTATTGATTTTCCAGTTATTATTTTCACGCCCAAATTTCGAATCAGGGTAATTTCTTTATCAAGCGTCACCTTTGGCAGGCGATATTCAGGGATCCCATAACGCATCATTCCACCGGCATGAGGCTGGCGTTCAAATATTGTAACGTCATGTCCATTGATTGCACTATAATAGGCTGCTGTAAGGCCTGAAGGACCTGCCCCTATAATTGCAATCTTTTTCCCTGTCGAGCGTTTTACCTTTGGTGTATAAGGATGGACTTTGTCAATATCAAGATCCGCTACAAAACGTTTTACGTAGTTTATAGCAACTGGAGAATCTATCAGATTACGGCGACATTCTGCTTCGCATGGATGTGGGCAGACACGTCCACAAACCAATGGGAATGGATTGGTTTCCTTGATTACTTTCAACGCATCCGAAAAATTTCCTGCTTGTGCATGTCGAAGATACTTCTGAACATCTACATTGGCAGGACACGTACTGACACATGGTGCTACACAATCTGCATTATGATCTGAAAGGAGCTGTTCTAAACGAATTTTTCTGTAATCTTTCAGTTTTTGCGTGTTGGTATTTATAACCATGCCTTCCTGAATAGGCGTCTGACAAGATTTCACATCCACCTTATCGTTACCCTCTCCCAGTTCAATAACACATAATCCGCAGTTTCCATTGGCTCTGTCAAGCCTGATGTCATAGCAAAGATGTGGAACATGCACATCCTCCTGAATGAGAGCCTGAAGAATGGTCAGCTCATCATAAACTTCCATTTCTCTTCCATTAACCGTTACTTTAATTCGCTTATTGTTTGATACTGTTTTCATCTGAAAATAATCCTCCTCTTAATGGGGTTTCTTAGTAGAAATTGATATTTAAAGAAATGTAAAAATTGAGATTGTTAAAATA
>JBBRXC010000152.1:0-3457 GCA_038248745.1 Peptostreptococcales bacterium
CACCTTTGTTTGATTTTCTACATCTGTAATCACCGCAAACTTTGTCAGTTCACTGCCTGTTCCAGCTGTTGTATTTACTGCAGCAAGAATCACCTTGCTCTTATCGCAGATATTTCCTTTCACCAGAAAATATTTAACGGCTTTTGCGCAATCATGAGGGCTGCCGCCTCCTATAGAAATCAGTGCATCGCATTTGTTTTTCATAAATTCAAAAGTTGCCTGTTTTACCTGTTCAGTTGTTGGATCCGGCAGGACCCCTTTATATATGTATGTCTTTATCCCTGATTTTTCAAGAACCGCAATAACTTTCTCCGTCACTTTAGAGGAAGCCATAAACTCATCTGTTACAATAAGCCCTGTTGTTGCTTGTTTTTTTAACAATGAATTGCCCAGTTCTTCAACAGCACCAAATCCAATCCAAGTTTCGCTTGGAATAAAAAAGCCAAATTTCTTATAATTATGCATGGAACCACCTTTCAGTTTTTTATACCCAAAAAAATAATACTAATGCAAATAATAAATCTAATTTCGCTCTTTGTCAACAATTTAGCGATACTTATTGTTAATTTTTTAACTTATCTGCCCTTCATTTTTTTAAATTGTTATTTTTTTCTTGTTATAACCATTATTTTTTTTGCCCACCATCAAAAAACATCCCCTGACATAGAATATTTTCTATCATCAGGGGATGCAATTAGCTTTATATATTTTTTTGTTAAAATCCTCAATTATAGCTGGCTTTTGATGGCTGCTTCATAAATTTCAAGTCCTGCATCAAGCTGCGCATCAGTAACACATAATGGGCAAAGGAATCTGATCACGTTGCCATAAGTTCCAGCACTTTCCAAAAGCAGACCATGCTTCACAGCTTCTGCCACAATCCCATTTACAATGGCTGTATTTGGCGCCTTTGATTTTTTATCCATGACGAATTCTACGCCCATCATTGCGCCTATACCTCTGACATCGCCGATTACGTCATATTTTTCTTTCCATTCATTGAATTTTGCCATACATTTATCTGCAATCTTCAATGCTTTTCCAGGATAATCGTCTCTTTCCATAATTTCAATTACTTTTAATGCCGCAGCACAAGCTACTGGGTTCCCACAGTAAGTTCCGCCGATGGTCCCTGGCATTACTTTATCCATTATTTCTGTGCTTGTTGTTATTGCAGAAATAGGTAATCCTCCAGCCATAGATTTAGCTGTTGTCATAATATCTGGCGCACAACCCGCCTCCAGCAAATATTGTGAAGCAAACATTTTTCCTGATCTTGCCCAACCAGTCTGAACTTCGTCCGTAATCATCATAATCCCGTATTTGTCACAAATAGCCCTTACAGCCTTACACCATTCAATAGGTGCTGGAACAAATCCACCTTCACCTTGAACAACCTCAAATACGATGGCAGCCACATAATCTGCCGGTGTGCCTTCCATAAATACCTGTTCAATTTTACCGATATAATACTCTACGGCTTCCGTATCTGTCATTCCTTCAGGCTTTCTATACATATTCGGGAATTCTGCTCTATAGATTCCATCTGGGAAAGGTCCCATACCTATTGAGTAGGCTTTCTTCCCAGTCATTGCCATTGTCAGCATTGTTCTACCATGGAATGCCCCCGAGAATACAATAATGTTTGGTCTTCCCGTAACACTCTTCGCAATTTTAACCGCATTCTCGTCCGCTTCAGCCCCTGAGTTGGCAAACATAGTTTTTTTGGTTTCTCCTCGAACAGGAACTATTTTATTCATCTTTTCTGCCAGTTCAATGTATCTCTCATGTGTAGTGATATTCATCATCGCATGGAAGTATTTTTTTGACTGTTCATTGACAGCTTCTATAAGTTCTGGATTGCTGTACCCTATATTTAATACACCAACACCGCCAATCCAATCCAAAAATATATTTCCGTCAACATCTTCAAACATGGCACCTTCTCCTCTTGAAATAACACAAGGGTATCCACATTTAATCGCGTTTGGCATGGCAACAGCTCTTCTTTCGATCACTTTCTGCGCATTTGGACCTGGTAAATTCATTGTTACTTTCGGTAATGCATCTCTTAACATCTTTGATCCTCCATATTATAAAAATAATTTATTGTTTATTTTATATCCAGCTCAGTGAGCTTTCTATACAGTGTTGCTCTGGACATCCCCAGTTCCTTTGCCACGAGATTTTTAGAATTGGCTTTTTTCCCATGTTTTTTCAGTTTTCTTGTAATAATTTCCCTTTCATAATACTTTATTTGTTCTACAAGAGGCAGGTCCATTTCTTCGATTGTAATCGCTTCCATTTCATTTTTCATCAGTCGTTTTGGGACGGCATCCATATCGATGGAGTCCCCAAAAGCCATATTTGTACCATATTCTATGGCATTCTCAAGTTCTCTCACATTGCCTGGCCAATCGTAATTTAAGTAGGCCATTTCCGCATTTTTTTCAAATCCCGTAATTTTTCTATTCATGAAAACATTATATTTTTCCAGAAAAAAATGCATCAATAGCTTAATATCATCTTTTCGTTCCCTTAATGGTGGAATATTCATCGGTATTACACTTAGCCTGTAATAAAGATCCTCCCGAAAGTTTCCCTCTTTGATCATTGCGTCAAGGTCTTTGTTTGTCGCCGCTATGACTCTAACATCTACTATAATGGTTTTATTGCCACCCACCCGTTCATACCTCATATTTTGAAGAACGTGCAGGATCTTCACCTGCAAGTGGAGAGGCATATCCCCAATTTCATCTAGAAAAATAGTACCCCCAGTAGCAAGTTCAAATTTGCCTATCTTCCCTTTATCATTGGCACCCGTAAAAGCACCTTTTTCATATCCAAACAGTTCGCTTTCCAGTAGATTTTCTGGTATAGCACCACAGTTTACTGTAACAAAGGGCTCTTTTGCTCTTGAACTAGCGTAATGTATAGACTTTGCAAACATTTCCTTTCCAGTTCCACTTTCTCCAGTAATAAGAACGGTTGAATTTCCTCTTGCTGTTAAAAGCGCCTGGCTTTTCGCTCTTTTTATTGCATCACTTTCACCTATAATATCTTCAAACGTGGATTTTAAGGCTCTTGTATTTATCTTGTATACCAGTTTTTGGGCTTCGGAAATATCTCTGAAAGATAAAACGATTCCATCAATTTGGTTTTTACCGTAAAAAGGCTTTGCCGTTACAATAACATGCAAATTCCCAACTTCCCTTTTGTATTTTTCCTCATTTTCTGTATATCCAATCCCTGTTTTAATCACATCAATAGCAGGGCTTCCCATCATAAATTTGTTTATATGACTCCCGACTACATCGTCTTTGGTCGTATTGAACAATGCTTCCGCTATGCTGTTGCTGTGTAGAATGTATCCATTCCTGTTAATGGCAAAAATTCCCTCATGGGTGGTTTCAAGCACCGTTGACATCTCACTATTAGAGATTTCTAATTCCGTCAG
>JBBRXC010000153.1:0-3355 GCA_038248745.1 Peptostreptococcales bacterium
CTTTCTATACCAGTTCCTTTAATTCAATTCTTCTGGTATCTCCGATCTCTTCAAGCTTACTGCTAGCTATGCTTACTCCCTGAACAAATCCATCCGTAAAGTGTACCCCTGTTATTTTTTTAAGCTCATCTCTAAGCTCGGTGATTAAATTTCTCTTTGTTGATTTGGCCCTAGGCAATGTCTTCAAAATACTCTTTAGCTCTTCTTCATCATGCATTTCCAGATATTCTATAATTTCAGACATCCTTTCATATTCATCCCGGGAAAATAGTACCGCATCCGGCTTATTGTTTTTCAAGATAAAAATCTTGCCCAAATCTGCTGCTTTATCCCTGCAGGCTTTGTAGTTTTTTATCATATCCGAATTTGAAACAATTGACTTTGTTAAAATATTCATCTCGGCTTCCTTTCTTTTAATTCTTCCTACTCCAACCATACGCTTATTTGCATTATTTGTCAACATATTGTTTCTATATTAATTATAATTTTTATTGTCATTATTCTCAATTTTTATTCTTAACTTCCAAGATAATTAACTCTCAAGAGAAATTACGTGGAACTCCAAATGCCTGAAACCCCTGTTTTTGCAAAAAAAACAGCCGATTTTCATTGCTTTTTTCAACGAAACATGGTACTATAAAAGAGAGTTAATTAACTCTCTAAAGGAGGCCATAATGTACGCTGATGTGAGAGTGAAAATTCCCGATGAAAAAGGTAAAGTAACAAGGAAAAAAATTAAAGGAACCACCTACATATACTATCAATTAGATAGAGTTTACGACCCCGAAAAAAAATATAGTATCCCAAAGAGCACACCCATTGGAAAGGGTTGTAAAGATGACCCGACAATGATGATTCCAAATGAAAAGTACCTAATCTATTATCCTGAAGCGGTGCTTCCGGATGAGAAAAAAACATCGCATAGAAGTGCTTGTCTAAGGGTTGGCGCTCATATGGTGCTTCAGAGGATAATTGCTGAGTACCATTTGGATGAGACGTTGAGTGAACTTATAGGTAAAGATAGTGGACTCTTTCTGGATCTTGCGGCTTATGCCATTATTGCTGAAAACAACGCAGGACAGTACTACCCAGACTATGCCTATAATCATCCACTATTTACGGACAAGATGAGGATGTACAGCGATTCAAAGGTTTCGGATTTCATAGGTTCAATCAAGAAAAGTCAAAGTGTTGAGTTCTTAAATCAGTGGAATGCAACCAGAGATCACAGAGAGAAAATTTATATATCTTACGATTCGACCAACAAGAACTGCCAAGCCGGAGAGGTTGACTTTGTTGAATTCGGACATGCTAAAGATGATAAAAATAAACCTGTATTGAACTATTCAATTGCCTATGACAGGAACAACAGAGAACCGCTGTTTTATGAGATGTATCCGGGCAGTATTGTTGATGTGTCGCAGCTGCAGTATATGTTGGAAAAAGTCAAAGGATATGGATACCGGCAAGTCGGATTTATCCTGGACAGGGGCTACTTCAGTAAAGAAAACATACGATATATGGATAAATGTGGATATGAATTCGTCATCATGATGAAAGGTATGAAGCAGTATGCCAGTGAGATTGTAAGGAAGAATAAAGGAAGCTTCGAAGAAAGCCGCAGTCATAGTATTAGGGATTATAAGGTAAGCGGAACCACAGTAAAAGGAAGACTGTTTCCTTCTGATGAAAAAGACAGATACTTTCATATTTACTATAATGACCGTAAGCGCAGCGCAGAACGGGAACAGCTGGAAGAAAAAATAGACAGTATGGCAGAACTCCTGGAGAAACAGCAAGGGAAGGTTGGATATGAATGTCCAAGTGCATTATGCCATTACTTTGATCCGATTTATCACACACAGGGTGATGTCAAAACCTTCATGTATGGAAGGGAAAAACGGGATGTGACAGATAGTGAAATCCAGCTATGCGGATACTTCATCATCATCACGTCAGAAAAAATGACAGCAGAGGAAGCACTTGATTTATACAAGAGTCGAGACGGTTCAGAAAAACTTTTCCGTGGGGACAAGTCATATCTTGGCAATAAAAGTTTCCGTGTACACAGCAGCGAATCCGTTGCAAATAAGATTTTTATAGAATTTGTAGCCTTAATTATACGCAATAAATTTTATGTATATTTGAAAGAGCAGATGCGAAAAAGCAGTAAGAAAGGCAATTTCATGACCGTTCCGGCTGCGCTGAAAGAACTTGAGAAGATAGAGATGATCAGACAATCTGATGGAAACTATCGATTGGACCACGCAGTGACAGCGACACAAAAAGAGATTCTAATGGCGTTTGGTATGAGCGAGAGAAATGTTCGGGAACTGGCGATAGGTATCAATGGGAATCTGAAAATGCTGTGAAATTGGAGGCAATAGATATGGCAAGACGAAGTATAGCGATAGATGAGAAAATAAGTAGGCAGAAAGAGGTGGTATCGTCGTTAAAAGACAAATATGATGCAGCCTTGGACGAACTTGCGAATTTGATGAAAAAGAAGCAAGAATTGCAAGGTGAAGAGTTACTTAAAGCATTTATGAGCAGTGATAAAAGTCTGAATGAAATTCTTGAGTTTATGAATGTGAAAAGCGAAAATGAAGGATAAAAAGGCGTTTGAGAGTTAATTTTTTCAGGAAGTTAAGATTTATTTATTAAATACCCCAAAGAGAAAAGGACAAAAAAAGCCCGCTGATTTAGCGGGCTTTCAAGTTATAGGTGGTTTGTAATTGCATTTCCTAATTTTCTTTCTACAATTTGGTTAAAGAGATCAAACTCTGGGGGTCTTGATTTCAGATTATGACAGTCTGAACCGATGAAATCGGCCCACCCCTCTTTTATTAATTTTAAAGTCGTCCCTCGGGATGTTCTGCCCACAACCGAGTGTGTATTGAACTGAAGCATGCAACCAAGATCAACTAGTTCCTGAAATATTTTTTCCGGATGAGCTTTTGTCGCTTCATACCTCTCCACATGGGCTATGATTGGCGTAATTTCATATTTTGAAATGAGCCGGTCAATTTGTTTGAAAACAGTTGATCCCCATTTTTCTGAATAGGGAAGTTCTAAAAGAAGATAGGAGGTGTCCTCGATAAGCAAGGGGTCTATGGCTTGATAGGAAAACAGGCTCTCTGATAAATAGGTTTCGCTTCCCAAAATCAGCTTGAAATTATTCTGAATGTCTCGATTGGATTCAGCGATGAATGCCGTCAGTTTTTCATAAGAAGCCTGTCGCCTTTTCAGAAAACCAGCCAGGCTTTCTTCCTGGGGATAGAAATGGGGCGTCAGCACTGCTGAAGTGATTCCTTGTCCCTTCAATAAATAAATAAGAGCGAGGGCCTCCGTTGGA
>JBBRXC010000154.1:0-3314 GCA_038248745.1 Peptostreptococcales bacterium
AATAAATAGTAAAAACAAGTTAAGCAATGAACTCATTTAATTATATTTGTAAAATAGTGTAAACCTATCACAGGATAGGACAAATTTTTTTGCTGCTGGCAACTGTTTTCCCTGGGTACACAAGAAATCCAGCCCTATGCTTTCATGGCCATTGCCTCAAAATCAAGTAATTAGAAAATATTGGTGATTCTCGTAAAACACTGATTATCAAGGCTTGGCCATGAAAGCATAGGGCTGAAGTGTACTTGCGCCGAAGGCTGCACACTGCCGTAGGCACCTTCTAAAAGCTTGGCAAAATGATATACAGCAATTTACAAGGTGGGAAACAACAAAATGATTGTCCTATCCTGTGATAGGTTTACACTATTTTACAAATATAATTAAATGAGTTCATTGCTTAACTTGTTTTTACTATTTATTTGTTGACCTTTCTTTTGAACAACCCTCTTGTATTCCTTTCTTGGAAGTATGCTTTGCATATGCATTTTATAAGGAGTTAATAAATCACATGAGAAGTGTGGTCTTTTGGTATTGTACACATAAATAGATTGATTTACAATTAATCTCAATTCTTCCAAAGAGCAGTTTCTCCCTTCCAGGGAAAACTCTTGTTTAAGGATACCGTTTACTCTTTCTGCAATTGCATTTGAATAAGGATCTGAGTCCTGGGTCATGCTTGTACGTATACCTGCGCTCCGGAGCAATTCTTGGTATTCATTGCAGCAGTACTGGGAACCTCTATCAGAATGATGTATTACCTTTCCCCTATAATTTCTGTTTTGTACAGCCATTTTCAGAGCATTTATAACTATTTCAACATTCATGTTTACATTAAGACTATAGCCCATAATAACTTTTGAGTAGGCATCAGTAATAAGTGCCAAGTATCGGTGTTTTCCTTGGCTGTAGATATAGGTTATATCGCTCACCCATACTTGTTCAGGCCTAGTTATCTCAAGACCGGCAACAAGATCTTTATGCTTTTTAAAGTGATGGCGAGAATTAGTTGTTATTCTAAATTGCCTTATTGGGGGAACAAGTAATCCATTAGATTTTAATATAGTATTCAACATATCTCTACCAACCTTTAATTCTTTCATTTCTTTGTGAAGCATATTGTAAAGCTTTAAAGTTCCTATGCGTGGAAGATCCACACGTTCTTTTTTAACCAACCCAATTACATTAAATGCCTTTACCTGCTTTGTTTGTAATCTATGTTTGTGTTTGTAATACATCTGTCGGCTTCTCCCGAGTAATTGACAACCGAGGTTTATTCCCCTTTTACCTCCCAGAAGGAGGTATTCGTCAACTACTCGGGCAAGACTTTTTTTGACAAATCAATGTTATAGTCTGCCTTTACAACTTCTATAATTGCATCTATCATGATACCCCTCTGCTTATTAAGGAAGACCTCTTCCTTTAGACGGGCTATCTCCTGATCTTTGACTTTAAGAAGTTCTTTTAACTTCGTAACGTCTGATTTCTCTTTTGGAATACTCATCTTATGAATAATTATGTAATCTGGATCAAAAATACCATATTTCCTTATCCATTGAACTAATGTAGCTGCATTACCTACATGATATTTTTTTAATGCATCTTCAAAGCTAAGATGGCCTTTTTCTAAATGAGAAACAACTTTCCTCTGGTAGCGCTCGCTGATGACTTTGCTCTCACAAAGTGGTGAATCCTTTTTCTTTGTCTTCATAAGTTTACTCTTTATTATGTGTAAACCTTTTTCAGGATTGGACAATTCCCTTGGATTATTTTGCAAACATCTCTAATACAGTATATTAAATAATATTTCCATACAAGAGCGTGTTGCAAAAATATTGCAACACCCAGATAAACAGACTAATGTAAAATATTCCAAGGGATCATTTTTTTGCTGCTGGCAGCTGTTTTACATGGGTACACAAAAACAGTCCCCAAATACCTATTAATTATCATATCCATCACATTATCATGCAGTTGCTAAAAGTGAAGAGGGCAGTGCCCTCTTCACTTTTAGCAACTGCATGATAAATAACAGGTTACAGCGATTTATTTGTTGCACAATATCTATCTATGGCATATCAGTGAATAACTTAGCTTAGTTTTGAGAATTTGATTATGTGGGAAACTTCAATCAAAGTGTAGAAGAAGTACTTATTCAAAACCGCAGGTTGACAACTACGATTTCCGAAATCGTACCAATTCGGTACTTTGGCCCCCAAAGGCCCAGGCCGGAAGAGACGTAGTAGTGTGTATTCCCTTTTTTCTTGTAGCCGTAAGCCAACTCAAACATTCTGCCGACAATCAGGTTGCCTGGCCAGAACTGTCCGTTGTGGGTATGACCAGAGAGTTGGAGGTCTATGCCATTTTGTTCAGCTTCTTCAAGATGGAAAGGCTGATGGTCTAGCAGAATTTTTGGAATATCGTTGTTTAGCCCTTTAACTAACTCACTTAGAGGAGCTCGTCTGTTATTTGTCCTGTCGTCGCGACCGATAATGTAAAGAGAACTGTCGGCAACCATAACAGAGGAATCCTTTAAGAAAATAATTCCGGCAGATCGCAGATAGGCGTAGATTTTCTCTTTGTCGCCGCCGTAGAATTCATGATTACCGGTAATTGCGTAGACTCCAAATCTGGCTTTTATGGTTGAGAGCACCTCCGCCATCTTTTCATTGACCAGCGGCGCAATATTCATGTCGGCAATGTCCCCGGCAAGCAGCACTATATCAGGATTCTGACTATTAATAAAATTGGCATACTTCACCAGATTCTTACGGTTGATATAGGAACTCAGGTGAATGTCGCTGGCCATCACAATTTTTATCTCTTTATCCGGAATACGCTCATTTTGTGAGATATGATTTTTTTCAGCAACGTTCTCATTTTGTGCGACTTGTTCCTTATCGGCGACATGTACATTTATCTGTTCATTTGCTCGCTGCTCAAATGGTTTGTCCAGAGTTATGTCCAAAGTGGTGACCTTGGGATTGTTGAAGTTGTGGTTTCCAAAGGCCAGAAGAGTTGACACCGATATTATTCCGATGAATGCCAGCGACAATTTTACGAGAGAATAGTTGTCTTTTATAAAGTCCGGGAGAAAGTGGAAAAAGTGGTTAGCCAGCCTTATAATGTCAATGGCAAAAACGTAGAAAAACAGGTAGATAATGGCGATGAGCCATGTAAACCCAACAGCAGAAAGTACAGAAGAAAAACCTTCCGGCAGTTTGTCCCCCATGGACATCTTTACAAAGAAACTTGCAATTGATAATGCAAAAACAAGAGTATAAACAATTTTTAACCAGATATTTGAGGGAAGTGCC
>JBBRXC010000155.1:0-3297 GCA_038248745.1 Peptostreptococcales bacterium
CAGTAAAATCTGTCAACGGAGTTGATGGGTTGATTGCTGGGGATACCAATCATTTTCTTATTCAACTAGGCGCCGTCATTTTTGCTTCTGTATATGCCTTCGGCGTTACCTACTTGATTTTGAAGGTAGTAAATCGTTTTATTCCAGTACGTGTAACGGAAGCCGAAGAAAAGAATGGGTTGGATATCAGTCTTCATAAGGAAGAAGCTTATCGTATATAAATAAAATAGGTTAATCATATAAAGTAGAAACCAGATAATTTAATTTATATTATCTGGTTTTTTTTTATTTTGTAATTTCTGTGGAGCTGACAGAAAAATATTATATGTTATGTGCTGAACTGTCTTGAAATAGGTGATATTAGAGGTAGGGTTGAAGATATTAGTAGATATCAAGAAGAAAATAACTTCATTTGAATTCTATCAGAACCAGTGGTAAAATATAATTAGTGAAACAATAGCCTATGGGGCGCAAACTAAAAGTATTTATAAAAATATGGTTCAAAAAGGAGGAAATCTAATGAAAAGAGAATTTGGTAGAAAAAACGGCAGTAGGAATATAGTAGGGATTTTTATTCTAATCATACTGACGGCTATCCTTCTGTCTGCGTGCGGGGGAGGAACCACAGACGCGGGGAGCATGAAAGACCCTTATGAAGCTTACGGAATTGAACGAGGTGAAGGATATTTAGCCTCCGCTATTCTTGATGATCCTCCTAAAGCTATTGCCATTCAGCCCATGATGATTCAGAAGGCCTTTCATGAGGACGTTATGCTTGATATGGAACCCATGATTTTTGAAAAGGGAACGAGCTTAAGCTTTAGTTTTGATGTTCAGCTTATACACGAAAGTGGAGAAACTTCCCCGCTTAAAGGAACGGTAGAAATGAAATATCTTCGAGACGACTCTAGTGACCTTTTTGGAATTAACACAGATGCCTATGGTTACGCCACTTTAATGAGGAATGGTATATACTATAACGAATTGGGACAACACACGGTTAAGGATAGAATGACCTCTTTCTCTAGTTTTGGAGGAGATCCGGAGGAATACATGAGCTTTTCTCTAGGCGTAGATAAAAAGGATGCGGAAAAGGCAGATGGGAATCTAGGGATTGTCTACTGCAAAATTACTGGAGTGAAAAGATAAAAGAAATGATAACAACTTGTTCCCCCCCCCCACGAAAATGATCACGGTATTGATATTATAAGCATTCATTAAAATATAGTGTGTATACATTATATTGTTGTATAGTCGATTGACAAACTAATTTTAATGCATTAATATTAAAATTAGTTTTGTTGTTGATAAAAATTTAACAATCTGCCGGCCTATATATTATAATAAAAACGACAACAAAAGCAAAAACAAAAAACAGAAGGAGATGAAACGATATGATTAATCATAAAATTAAAGAAGGTATGACAACCACATACATGAAAGAGGCGAGCACAAACGATGCAATGCCAGTGACAGGAGCTGCAGGAATTCTTGATTACCTGGTATCAACGCCGGCCATTTTCAAGATGATTATTGATGCATCAAGTGGCATGCTTGATCCTTTACTTCAGAGTGAATATGTTACAGTGGGTAAAAATATTGAATTATGCCATGAAAAACCTACCATGATTGGTGAATTGATAACAATCAAACTTGTGGTGAAAAAAGTCGATGGAGATAGAGTTTACCTTGAATTCACGGTGGATGACTCAATCGGTGAAGTTTGTAAAGGGAAATATGAAAGAGTAATTGTAAACAAGCAAGTATTAATGGAAAATGCATATAAACGAGTTGGTGCAAGTTTATAATCTCATTTATAATCTCAATAATTTTTGTATGAAGTATGAACATTTTGATCGGGCCTAGTAGAAATATTAGGCCCTTTGTTTTTGTGATTTCCTTATGTATTTAACTAGTTTCACTATTTCATACCACATTACCGCGAGGATAGATATTCCGCAAACAAAGAAAAGTTGTTCTAGTGAAAGAGGCGCTAATTTTAAGAAAGCATTTAAAGGAGAATAAATAAATATTAGTAGCCCAACAATAGTTCCAACACTTACGCCCCAAATGACTTTATCCTTAATCAATCTAAAAAATGAGATGTATGCGAAATCCGAATTGGAGCTGTTTACTTGCACTAAGAGGATATTGGATAAAAATATGATTGCAAGGCCCATGGTACGGGCTACGCTGGCATTTTCCATATTGTTTTGTAAAACTGCATAATAGGTGCCAAATGAGGCTGCGAAAATCACCAACCCTTGGAGGATGCTTTTAGAAAGCTTTTTAAAAGTTAAAAGCTTTTCGTTAGGATCTCTTGGCATTCGTTCCATAATATCTTTTTCCGCAGGTTGCCGTTCTAAAACGATAGAACAAGTGGGATCGATCACTAATTCCAAGAGTACTACATGCAAAGGTAGCAACATTAATCCCACAGGACTAATGCCTAAGAGGGGAGCAAGTAAAGAGGCGAAGGCAATGGGAATATGGATAGTGAAAACATAGCCTACGGCTTTTCTAATATTATCGTAGATTCTTCTGCCATCTTTAATTGTATCAACAATGGTAGAGAAGTTGTCATCCAGCAGGACAATATCGGCTGCTTCCCTGGATACCTCTGAGCCACGTTTGCCCATGGCCACACCGATATCAGCATATTTCAAGGCTGGCGCATCATTTACCCCATCCCCAGTCATCGCAACAACCTCCCCATTTTCTTTGAACGCTTTAACAATACGCATCTTGTGTTCAGGAACAACTCGGGAAAAAATACTTACATCTCGAATTTTTTCTTTCAGCTCATCATCAGACATCAGAGTTAACTGGTCACCAGTAATAATTTTATCGCTGTTGGGCATGCCGATTTGCTTAGCGATGGAACTGGCGGTAATGCCGTTATCACCGGTAATCATAACAATTCGCACACCAGCTTTAATGCAATTTTCGATATCCCCTCGCACGGATTCTCTTGGAGGGTCAGCTAGGCCAACCATACCGCACAATTGCAAATTACAATCCAAAAGATTAGCAGGTACGTCGCTTCTATCCTGCAGCTTCAATTCTGCAATAGCAATCACCCTTAAACCCAATTGAGACATTTCCAAGATGTTCTTTTGCGTAATTTTCTGTTCTGTCTCAGAAAGCTGACAAAGTGTTAAAATTTGTTCTGGGGAACCTTTGGCAGCAATGATAATCCCTTCTTCTCGTTGCCAAACATGTCCCATCATTTTAGCTTCGTTGGTAAAAGGGTATTCTGTGATTAGCTCGCCCCCAAAAAGATACTCTTTAGAAAAG
>JBBRXC010000156.1:0-3187 GCA_038248745.1 Peptostreptococcales bacterium
TGGAAGAAATTGCTATGACAACGCCTGGCGTCGAAAAAGCTTTTGCCATTCAGGCGGGAAGAGAAATCAGAATACTTGCCAAACCGGATGAAATGTCGGATGACGGAATAGTTTTCTTAGCAAGAGAAATTTCTAAGAAGATAGAAAGCGAACTAGAATATCCAGGACAGATCAAGGTAAATGTATTAAGAGAAACAAGAGCAATAGAATACGCAAAATAATATGAAACAGTTCAGTTCAAGCGAGGTAGGTAACTACCTCGCTTTTCATGTTCTTCTATGTTAGATATGCTTTTATATGGGTCGATCATGCTCATTGACTATGGGTTGGGCATTTTCATGAACTTGCTTTAGAGCTAGTTGGTGTGATATAATTGCATCATGAAATTCAATGAAAGAAGGGTCTTAAATTTTGATATATTTAGATAACAGTGCTACAACAAGGCAGTATGACCAGGTTACCATGGAGATGGTCAGCGTGATGGAAAATGATTATGGCAATCCTTCATCACTGCACAGGCTTGGTCTTTCTGCAGAAAAACTTGTTAGAAAAGCAAGAAAAGAAATTGCCAAATCCATTGGCGTTGGTGAGGATGAAATTTTCATCACTTCTTGCGGGACAGAAGCAGATAATGCGGCAATTCTTGGGGCAGCATTCAGTAGACGACGAAGCGGTAATAAAATAATAACTTCAAAAATCGAACACCCAGCTGTTTTAGAAAGCTGCAAACGGTTGGAACGGGAAGGGTATGAGGTGGTTTACCTTGATGTTGATGAAAACGGTATTGTTCTGATTGATCAATTGAAACGGGAAATTGATCATAAAACAATTCTGATATCAATAATGCATGTAAACAATGAAATTGGTACAATTCAACCAATAGAAGAGATTTACAGGATAAAGGAAGAATGGAATAAAACAAATGCTTCTGATATTCTTTTACATGTAGATGCAATACAAAGTTACGGAAAACTTAATTTGTGTGGGTTGCATGCAGAGCTTCTATCTTTGAGTGGACATAAGGTTCATGGACCAAAAGGAATAGGTGCATTATATATTAAAAAGGGCGTTCATCTGGATCCGATTATTCTTGGCGGCGGACAGGAAAAAGGGCAAAGATCAGGGACGGAAAATGTGCCGGCAATAGTTGGATTTGGTATTGCTGCATCGAAAATAAGTAGTGATCAGGGAAAAGCTGCCCGAAGGATTAAAAGCATGAAAGAAAACCTGATTTACAGAATTACACATGAAATTAATAATATTAAGTTGAATGGCAATTATGGAGATTTGGCCGGAAAGATCGATTTGGGCGGGACATCGCCAAGTATTATAAATGTCAGTTTCCTAGGAATTAGAGGAGAGGTTCTTCTTCACTCGCTGGAACAGGAAGGGATTTATGTTTCAACAGGATCTGCCTGTGCTTCCAATAAAAAAGGGCAAAGCCATGTATTGAAAGAAATAGGTTTAAATAATATGGAAATTGAAGGAGCCATCAGATTCAGTCTGAGCGAATTCAACACGCAAGAGGAGATAGATTTTACGGTAGAGAAGCTTGTGATGATCATCAGCAAAATGAGAAAACTGTCAAGTTTTAGGTAATCAAATTTCAGATAATCAAGTTTTAAATAAGGAGGGAAAAGTGAACGAAAGAAATACACTTATTGTCAGATGTGGTGAGGTTGCCCTGAAGGGACTGAATAAACCTTACTTTGAAAAAATGCTGGTAGATAGGATAAAAAAGGTTCTAAAAACTTTTGAAGAAGTGGAAGTGAAACGGCTGGAAGGCTTAATATTTGTCCGTGCTGACAAATCTCATGATATAGATAAAATAATAGGGATTATTTCGAAAGTTTTTGGTGTGGCTTCAATAAGTCCAGCGGTTGAATCTGAATCGGACATGGATAAGATTGGGGAGACTGCTGTGGCTTTTATGTTAGACTTAATTCAAAGAAAAGGCGTTAAAACGTTCAAGGTTGAAGCGAAGAGAGCAGATAAAAATTTCCCGGTAAAATCACCGGATATAGCAAGGCAGATTGGTGCCAAAGTATTGGTCGGCTGTAAGGTCTTGTCTGTGGATGTCCATAACCCGGAGGCATTGCTTTTTGTGGACGTTAGAAAGGACAAAACGTATATCTTTGAACAAAAGGTATCAGGTTTTGGCGGACTTCCTCTTGGAACCAATGGAAAAGGACTTGTTCTTCTTTCCGGCGGGATCGATAGCCCTGTGGCAGCATGGATGATGGCGAAAAGAGGGATGCTGATTGAAGCGATGCATTTCCATTCGTACCCGTACACCAGTGAGAGGGCGCAGGAAAAGGTGGAGGACTTGGCAAAAATTATAGCCAGTTACACAGGGAATTTTAGGATGCATTCCATTAACCTGCTTCCTATTCAAGAGGCTATCGTGGAAAACTGCCCAGAAGAGGAAATTACCATTTTAGTCAGAAGGTTCATGATGAGAATAGCGGAGAAGGTGGCGATAGAAAGAAACTGTATGATGCTGATCACAGGAGAAAATTTGGGCCAAGTGGCGAGTCAGACAGCAGAAGCCTTAGTAGTTACAGATGCTGTTGTAAAAATGCCTGTAATGAGACCATTAATCGCCATGGACAAGGTTGACATCATGGACAAGGCGAGGGAAATAGGTACTTATGAAACGTCTATAAAACCCTATGAAGACTGCTGCACTGTTTTCTTGCCAAAGCATCCTGCTACAAAACCCAGGTTGGAACGAATACTTGAATCGGAATCAAAGTTGGATGTAGAAGGGTTAGTTGAAAAGGTGATGCTGACAAAAGAAGTGATTAATATATACGAAATATAAAAACAAAAGAAAAAAAGCTGACAGCTAAAAGTGATACATCCCCTGTCAAATAGACAAGGAAAATAATTAAATTATGATTCCTATGATAACCAGCATTCTATTGAGTGCTGGTTATCTTTTTGCATGGATATTAGCTGAAAATAGAGAAAAGTTTAACAAAGATAGACCCACTATAAAACGAATAAGCCGCTGGAATTAGCAGTCAAAAAATGAAGGCGAGAGGCTCTAGGGTTAGAGGCAAACGCTCGAAAATAGAGTTAAAATTTCTGATTTTAAAAACCAAGGAGTTCGTAATGGCGGATTCCCAAAACAACAGAAAAATTGGTTATAAAAATTATAACGGAAAAATTAGGGGGTGACGAA
>JBBRXC010000157.1:0-3035 GCA_038248745.1 Peptostreptococcales bacterium
GTACCAGAGTATGCAGCAATCAGAGATGCAGATATGCTTGACAGAACATTAATTGAAATGGGAGTAATGGACAGGAGTTATATTGTAAATAAGATTAACATGGCGTTGATGGCAGGCGGATTAATTCCCAATCTTGATCAAATTTCTCAAATATTACGTCCAAAAATCGTTGGAACGATTCAATGTGATGATAATATTCATATCGCAACAAATAACGGGATCCCTATTGTTTCTAAGAAGGGAACTTACATAGAAAAGAATTTTAACAATATAATAAATAGGATTATTTAATTTAAAAATTAATATGTTTGTTGCGCATACCTACATTGAGGATGAACCCAAGGGCAATCATGTTTGAGACGACAGAGGAACCACCATAGCTTATAAAAGGTAAAGTAATCCCTGTTACAGGCATCAGCCCCATGGTCATCGCAATATTTTCAAATATTTGAAAACCAAACATACCGATAAAGCCAATGACAATCAGGGAACCGTATAATTCTCTGGCTGTTCTGGCTATTTTTATTATTCTGAAAAGAAACAAGGTGTAAAGAGAAATCAATATGAGTCCTCCCAGCATGCCCAATTCTTCGATAATTACCGAGAAAATAAAATCCGACTTTTGGACAGGAAGGAATTTCAATTCTTTTTGCGTACCCATAAAAAGGCCTTTCCCAAAAAAACCGCCTGAGCCAATGGCAACTTTGGAATGCCAAACCTGATAGTTTCCTCCTAATGAAAGATTGTCCGGGTGTAAAAAAGCATCAATTCTCTCTTTCTGGTGGGAAGCCATAAACCTATATAATAAAGGGACACAAAGCAGAAATACCGCCGACAGTTTTGCAAAAATTTTGAAATCTATTCCAGCAAAAAAAACCATGATAACCCACATCATGCACATGACAATGGCACTTCCTAGATCTTCCTTTAATACTATTACAATAAAAGGACCCCCATACAACGCTGCTAGAAATACACCTTTATAGGTGAAAAGGTTTTCGTTGTTTCGCGATAAGTAATTTGCGAACAGTAAAACGAAAGTGATTTTGACAAGTTCAGAAGGCTGTAAATCAGTAATCCCCAGATTAATCCATGATCTGGCTCCGAAATGTTCAACGCCAAGGCCTGGAATATAAACAGTGAGCAAAAATAATATTGAACCAATATATACAAATTTTTCGTATTTTTGAAATATTTTGTAATCAAATAGAAGAATGAATATAATAGAAATATAACCTATGATAAAGGCTGCGGACTGGACTTTTAAGTCCCTATTAAATATGAAAGCCCCATCGTATGCAGTGCTTCCAATCATTATGATACTAATAATTGCAAAGCATACCGGCAGGACTAAAAGTATCTTATCTATGTTTTTGAATAAACTTAAAAAATAATTCATCTTTCCCCTTCCATAACAGGAGTACATTCGCTTGACATATAGGTGTTAAAAACATTATAATATCATTGTGTAATTATATCAATATTTAATTATGTAATGCGATTATTTTAAAAGTTGTCAAAGGTACTTTGACATTTTCGATTAAAAATTTTTAAAGAAGGAGAGGTGTTTGAAATAGACATATTAATAACGGTTATTGTAGCATTTATCGCCTTAGTCATTGGACTATTGGCTGGATATATATTCAGAAAAAGTCTGGCTGAAAAAACAATCGGCAGTGCTGAACAGAAAGCAAAGAACCTTTTGCTGGATGCTGAAAATAAATGTGATACAATTAAGAAAGAAATAACGATTGATGCGAAGGAAGAAGCCCACAGAATGAGAAGTGAGGTGGAATCAGAAATTCGCGAAAGAAGAGCAGAGATTCAAAAGCTGGAAAGAAGACTGATCCAGAAAGAAGAATCTATTGACAGGAAAATAGAAAGCATAGAAAAGAAAGAAGAAAGCATTACTAACAAAGAACAGATATTAATAGACAAACAAAATGATATTGAGTTAAAAATAAAAAAACAAGTGGATGAACTTGAAAGAATTTCAGGCTACACAAGAGAAGAGGCCAAGGCCCTGCTGTTATCCAACGTTGAAAAGGAAATTAGGGTAGAAGCATCGGTAATGATCAAGGAAATTGAATCAAAAGCCAAGGAAGAGGGAGATAAGAAGGCAAAGGAGATCATCACTGGCGCTATTCAACGTTGTGCGTCTGATCATGTTGCAGAGAGTACGGTTTCTGTCGTTCCGCTTCCAAATGATGAAATGAAGGGTAGAATTATCGGTAGGGAAGGTAGAAATATTAGAGCGATCGAAACACTTACTGGCGTCGATTTAATTATTGACGATACACCGGAAGCAGTTATTTTATCAGGATTTGATCCAGTTCGAAGAGAAATCGCCAGAATATCCTTAGAGAAGCTTATCGTGGATGGAAGAATTCATCCAACAAGAATAGAAGAAATGGTTGAAAAAGCCAAACTTGAAGTTGCACAGGTCATCAAAGAAGCTGGAGAACAGGCAACCTTTGAGGTTGGGATACATAATTTCCATCCAGAATTGATTAAATTACTTGGCAGACTGAAATACAGAACTTCCTATGGACAAAACGTGTTAAAGCACTCTATTGAAGTGGCACATCTGGCTGGTTTGATGGCTGGGGAACTTGGATTGGACGTGAAGCTTGCCAAACGAGCCGGACTTCTTCATGATATTGGTAAAGCACTAGATCATGAAATTGAAGGAACCCATGTAGATATTGGTATGGATGTTCTTAGAAAGTATAAAGAATCAGAAATTGTTATCAATGGTATGGCTGCACATCATGGGGATTATGAACCGAAAAGTATGGAAGCTGTCCTGATTGCAGCAGCAGATGCTTTGTCTGCGGCAAGACCGGGCGCTAGAAGAGAAACGTTGGAGACTTACATCAAAAGGCTTCAGAAGCTGGAAGAAATTGCTATGACAACGCCTGGCGTCGAAAAAGCTTTTGCCATTCAGGCGGGAAGAGAAATCAGAATACTTGCCAAACCGGATGAAATGTCGGATGACGGAATAGTTTTCTTAGCAAGAGAAATTTCTAAGAAGA
>JBBRXC010000158.1:0-3031 GCA_038248745.1 Peptostreptococcales bacterium
AAAAAAAGAATGCACTACTCTATATATCCAGCACCTTTATTTTTGGTGTTATTGGGTTTATAATGGGGGTACAAATCATAACGCTTTTTTAAACGAAGAAAGGTGGTTTATTATGAATCTGATCGGAGAGTGTAAAATATTAAAAATCTATGTGAGTGAAGATTCCAAATACGAAGGGCACGCACTGTATCATGCCTTGGTTTTTAAACTTAGAGAAATAGGAATGGCGGGGGTCACGGTTACCAGAGGAATAGAAGGCTATGGACAGGGGAAGCGACTACACAGTGAGCATTTTCTGGATATATCTCTGCAGCTCCCAGTCATCATTGAAGTAATAGATACGCCGGAAAAAATCGAAATGGCCATGCCGGTTGTAAACGGGATGGTGAACGAGGGACTGATCCTTGTAACCGATGTTCATGTGATTAAATATGGCAGGGTGATCGTTTAAATAAATGTGTCATAAAACCAATGGAGGAATGATCATGTTAAGAACAATCAGAAAAATTGTAACAGGTAGTACTCAATATGATGGTGCCGGCGTGAAACTTCTTCGCGTCATAGGCCGACCCAATGTGTATGATTTTGACCCTTTTTTGATGCTTGATGCATTTGATTCTAACGATCCGGAAGATTATATAAAAGGTTTTCCGTGGCATCCCCATCGCGGCATTGAAACGGTAACCTATTTGATAAAAGGAGCTATTGAACATGGAGACAGTCTGGGGAATAAAGGGCGTATCTTGGATGGATGCTGTCAGTGGATGACTGCAGGAAGCGGGATTATGCATCAGGAGATGCCAAAAGCCGCAGACAGGATGCTTGGTGTTCAACTATGGCTGAATCTTCCAAAAAATGATAAAATGACAAACCCTCAATATCGAGATATTCAGGCGGATATGATTCCTAGAATAGTTGAAGATGGGCGAGAAATAGGCATTATTTCAGGGCAGTATAAAGAAACGCCAGGCCCTGTTTCTGGAGACTATGTAAAGACATTATTTTTAGATGTTAATCTGGAAGCACATGTAGAATGGAAATTAAAAGTTGACGAAGAGGACACCCTATTTGTATATATCATCGAGGGGGAAGCATATTTTGAACCGGACAGTATTGACTTGCATGTAAGCCGAAGAGCGCTTCTATTTAACGATGGGAATGAATTTTATGTAAAAGCCTCAGACAATGGACTACGATTCCTTCTCTTTTCAGCCAAACCTCTTGAGGAGCCTGTTGCCTGGGGCGGACCGATCGTTATGAATACAAAGCAGGAACTTGATCAAGCTTTTGAAGAAATTAATAATGGTACATTTATTAAATGATCAGGAGAAGTAATAAAGTAAATAATCAGGAGAAGTAATAAAGTACGATTGCCCAAAACATTATTTTTTTAGAAAGGACCGTGACCGATATGCCCTTTAAGATTGTAAGAAATGATATTACGAAAATGCTGGTTGACGTAGTAGTCAATGCTGCCAACACTTCACTAAAAAAGGGTGGAGGAGTTTGTGGCGCTATCTTTGAGGCAGCAGGTGCAGAGGAACTACAGGCAGAGTGCGATAGAGTGGGAGGCTGTAAAACGGGGGATGCTGTATTGACAAAAGGGTATAAACTACCTGCAAAATATATCATTCATACGGCTGGCCCCATATGGGAGGATGGCAAACACAAAGAAGAAGAACTTTTACGCAGTTGTTATCAGAAATCTCTTGAAATTGCAAAGGACAAGGGTTGCGAATCCATAGCATTTCCTCTAATTTCTTCTGGAATATACGGTTATCCAAAAGAGGAAGCCCTAAAAGTAGCTATTTCAACTATTCAAGGGTTTATTTCCCATGATGAAATGATGGTTTATCTGGTCGTATTCGACAAGAAAGCGTTCACCTTAAGCGGAAAATTATTTTCTGATATTGAAAAATTTATAGATGATCATTATGTTGATGAACACCAATTTGCGCGGGATGGAAGTAATATTTACAATAATTACAGTATGAAAGAAGATAAGCTGGAAAGCAAAAAATCTTTAGCTGAAGAAACCTGGGATATATTTGATGCTTCAATACAAAATACAGAAAATTTGGAGAAAATTTTTTTTAAGTTTGATGAATCCTTTTCTGAAATGCTTCTAAGGATTATAGACGAAAAAAAGATGACAGATGTTCAAGCTTATAAGAAAGCCAATATTGATAGAAAACTTTTCTCGAAAATTCGTAGCAAAAAAGATTATACACCAAGTAAAATCACAGCGATAGCATTTGCCATTGCTCTTGAGCTTGATAAAGATGACTGTGATAAATTACTTGAAAAAGCGGGATACGCGTTGTCTCACTGCAATAAATTTGACCTAATAATAGAATATTTTATAGAAAAGAAGATATACGATGTTTTTCTGATCAACGAAACGCTTTTTACTTTTGATCAAGTGCTGCTGGGGGCATAATTTGTCGCATAACAAGCGACCTTAAGATCTTAAAGAAATGTTATTCTATATTCATAAAAGAGGATACCTCAAACAAATTTATGAACAAAAGGAGAATAACATGATGAAAAACAAAATGATAAATAACTTAACAGAGCTTGTATTTATTTTAGATAGGAGCGGATCTATGTCAGGCTTGGAGGATGACACAATCGGAGGATATAATTCAGTGCTTGCGAAACAGAAAAAAGAAGATGGCGATGTTTTAGTCACTACTGTATTATTTGATGATCAGGTTGAACTTTTGCATGACAGAGTGAATATTAAGGAAATATCTGCAATATCTGAACTAGATTATTTTGTTCGAGGGTCAACAGCTTTACTTGATGCAGTTGGGAAAACGATTAAAAAAATTGTGAGAACAGAAAGACTGACAAGTGATGATTTAAGAGCTGATAAAGTGATGTTTATAATCATTACTGATGGAATGGAAAATGCCAGCAGAGAGTATAGTTTTGAAAAGATAAAAACAATGATTCAGCATGAAAAGGAAAAATACGGGTGGGAGTTTGTTTTCCTTGGGGCTAATATTGATGCGGTTTCTGCGGCATC
>JBBRXC010000159.1:0-3025 GCA_038248745.1 Peptostreptococcales bacterium
ACTATCCCTTAATACTAGAAAAAGCCGGTATATTTTACCGGCTCATCAACGAAATATTTATTAGAAACCTTTGAAAGAATCTTTATTTAAAAAGGATGGAATATCAAACATTGCCGATTTTTTTTGTTCCACTGCTTTGGCCTCATGTTCCAGTTTTTCTTCACGCAGTTCCTCTTCCTCTGTAAGGTCTTCCATTTTTTTATGTGGTCCCTCGTCTATCAACCCAAAAGCATCTCTTACCGCATAAGGGTTTTTGGTGCCTATGCTTTCCATGCCCGAATTTCCCGGTTTTATTCTACCTGTATTGTTGCCAAATTCTACAGAAGGTCTTTCCTCAAATCCTGTTGCAATAACAGTAATAATGATTTCGTCCTGCAAATCTTCTCGTATGGTAGAACCAAATATGACAATCGCATCTTCATCAGCCGCTTTTTCAATCTGGTCAGCGATGGAATTTATTTCCAGCATCCCTAGATCATAGCCACCCATCACATTCAGCAAAATCGCCTTTGCGCCATTGATGGACGTTTCTAACAGTGGGCTTTCCACTGCACTTCTAACAGCCTCTTCCACCCGGTTTTCTCCTCTGCCATGTCCAACGCCCATATGTGCAACCCCACGGTCACTCATGACTGTTTTTACGTCAGCAAAATCAAGATTAATCAGTCCGGCTTCAGCAATCAAATCAGAAATACCCTGAACCCCTTGTTTAAGAACGTCATCCGCCTTTAAAAAAGCTTCCAGCATGGTCGTGTTTTTTTCTGAAATTTGAAGCAATCTATCATTTGGTACAATGACCAAAGAGTCTACATATTTTTTAAGATACTTGATGCCTGCCTCGGCATGTTCTCTTCTTTTTTTCCCTTCAAAAGTAAACGGTTTGGTTACAACGCCAACTGTCAGAATTCCCAAATCCTTGGCAGCTTTTGCGATCACTGGTGCAGCTCCTGTGCCGGTTCCACCACCCATACCCGCTGTAATAAATATCATATCTGCCCCTGTAATAAACTTCGTAATCTCTTCAAAGTTTTCTTCAGCGGCCTTTTGACCGATTTCCGGATTGGCCCCTGCGCCAAGTCCCTTTGTCAGCTTTTCGCCTATTTGTATTTTAGTCTCGGCTTTAGATGTATTCAATGCTTGCTTATCTGTATTTACAGACATAAAATTAACGCCCTTTAGGCCTTCTTCTATCATTCTATTTACAGCATTACATCCGCCACCGCCAACACCAATTACTCTTATATGAGCCGTGTTCTGATCATTTATTTCAAACTCTAACATTGCTTAGCGCCCCCCTTGTGTAATATGGAGTAATTATATCATAAACAGGTGTTTTTTGCACCTACTTCTCACTAATCTTTTCATTTTTTTTGTTCATAAACTTCTCAAGTGCTATTCTTCTAATTACCGCTAGATTGTTAAATAGTCTTCCCCCGAAAACCAGTATTGCGGCATAATATAAAGGCACGCCAAGTTTATCTCCAACAAAAGTCAAAATCCCTGCAAGGAATGCATTTGTTAGAAACCCCGATATAAATATTGCGCCATTGTATCTTCCTTCCAGATGGGATTTGGCCGCCCCAACAATAGAATCCATTGCTGCAAGTAGTCCCATTGTAATATAAAAGGAGTATTCAGTCGGGTAAGAAATATTAAAGAAAAACCCCATAAACAATCCCGCACCCAGTCCAAGAACCATTGCTATAATCATAATGCCTCAACCTCCTTCACTTTTTCTGCATATATATTCGTTTTTCCATGTCCATAAGCCGGAATGACTACTTCATCTGACAGTTCAACTTTAAAGAGCACGCCCCAGTCTTTTAACGACGTCCCATACCCTTCAGGCCCAATGAGGGAAGATGTCATTTTGTTTCCATCTCCGATTGCTTTTATGGTAAAGGGCCGTGCATAACGCACTCCATTAATTTCAACCGTATACCCTGAACAAATCACTGAGGACGTTTCAATCAGTCTTTCTCCGTTTACACTGATGGCTTCTGCGCCGTTTTTTTTCAAATCATTGATGATAATTAGAATATCCGCATCGTGAACCAAAACGTTGTTAATGTCCTCTCCTTCAAAAAGATCTCTGACGCCATCATCAATGGTAACAATGACCCCCGGTCCCTTTAGGTCCATTGCGCCACTGAACATCCCATAAAGATTCTTTTCCTTTTCAATATTGGCCAATAAAAGATCAGAATTATCAACATGCACTCCTTCATATAGGGCTAGCTCTTTTTTGCTCTCTTCAATTAAATTTTTTGTTTTCTCAATTTCTATTTTTTCGCTCTCTATGGTTGTCTTGTAATCAGAGATCGCCTTTGCCGAAACATAAAGCATCTGACCCTCAGCCGCTTTACCCTGAATAATGAGTCCGAATCCCAAAATCAAGCAAACTATAAAAAGGAGAATATTTTTTCTGTTCATTGTTTCACCTATCTAATTTTTCGCTTCTGGTATAGGTTCAGCATATTTAAAATTAATCACATCATTGTATCTGCCAATTAATATTTTATCCTTAATTTCAGTATCTACGACAAGATTATATTTCGCTTTCATGATGTAAATAATACCGCCTCTAAGATTGATTGCGCCATCCAGTGTCTGCGGATTTCCAATCGCTTTTATAAAATAGGGAGGTGCTGTGGGCGTACCATTAATATTTATATTTGATCCAGCCAAGCTTATTTCTGTGGCATTAGAAATTCTTTGTTCATTGATTGAAATTGCTTCCGACCCTGCTTCTTTCAAACGATTTACCAACCCTAAAAGCAAATCAAAATTATTCGTTATGATGCTGTAATCTTCCTGATATTTATCTGCTACAGGATCTTTGATTGTAATAATAACACCAGGTCCCTGCACATCGATCACCCCTGCGGCCATTCTGTATTTTTCTAAATCGCTTACCATTCCACTAACAAAGGTATCTTCCTCTGCTTTATTTTTTTCAATATCAGTAAGCCTTTTCTCCAGGTCAATCAACTGTTGAAGGGCTACGGCTCTTTCTTCCTTCACC
>JBBRXC010000160.1:0-2994 GCA_038248745.1 Peptostreptococcales bacterium
TACTATTAACATATTCATATGTCAATAGGAAAAACAGACCTATTTTTAGCAAGTTAATCCAAAATAGGAGCAAATAAGTGGTATAAAAGGACTGTTAACAAATTGACAAAAGGAACCTTGAAAAGGTATAATTAAAGACAATTATGAGAACCTCCGACTTCTATGCGACACATTCTCAACCTTGAGAAAATGCCGCTGGAAGCGTTAGGGTAATGAGAGTGATTTTGTTGCCTGCCATTGTGCGAAGGAGAGTGAGAAATGATATTACTTTGCCATATAACACGGAGAAAGGTTGAGAATCAAAAATGAAAAGATTGAAATTTTCTAAAGAAAAGTGTATAGGATGTCAATTATGTGCACAAGTATGTTCCGCAATGAAGGAAGGGGTGTATGCCCCCTCTAAGGCTAGAATTGATATTGAAACTTATTATGACGATGGGGAAATCAAATACAAGGATTCATTCTGTATTTTATGTGGAATGTGTGTAAAAGCATGTCCGGTCCAATGTATAACAATGGGAGAATATATAACCGTTGATCATAACAGATGTATCGGTTGCGGTGCTTGTGCAGCGAAATGCCCTAAAAAAGTAATAAAAATTAGAGATGAAAAATCATATATCTGTGACACTTGTAAAGGTGATCCGACCTGTGTTAAAGTATGCCCGCAGCATGCATTAACTTTTGAGTAGAGAGAAGGGAGAGATTATAATGACAATGTTAGGATATAAAAATTGTGTATTAAGAGTAGATCTTACCATGAAGGGTGCTACAACGGAGCCTCTTCGAATGGATTGGGCAGAAAAATATATTGGATCAAAAGGCCTTGCAATCAAGTACCTTTATGAAGAATTGGAACCGGGAATTGATGCCTTGGGACCAGAAAACAAGTTGATGCTTACAAATGGGCCATTTACCGGAACCCCGATACCTTGCTCAGGAAAACTTTCTGTTGCCGCTAAGTCACCTGCAACAGGAACCATTAACGATTGTTCTATTGGGGGTCATGCAGGATTGCAGATAAAATATGCAGGATATGATGCGATTATTTTTGAAGGAAAATTAAATGAACCAGGATACATATTAATAGAAAACGATAAAATTCAATTTAAGGATGCCTCCGCCCTTTGGGGAAAAGGTTCTCATGAGGTTGAAGGAATCCTGGCAAAAAAATATGGTCATGACTACAGTATCATGTCTATCGGCCCTGCCGGAGAGAATTTAGTCACCATGGCATGTATCAATTCGGATTATTACAGACAGGCAGGAAGAGGCGGCATTGGCGCCGTCATGGGCTCAAAAAACTTGAAAGCCATCGTTATCAAAGGTACGGGCTTTGTAGAGATTCCAAATATCGTAGAAGCAACCAATAAAATTATTGAGATTCTTCAAGAGGATGTATTACAGGAAGACAATACTTTTGTATATGATTATGGCACGACAGCTTTTCTTGAAGCCTGCAATGATGGTGGGATACTGCCAGTTAACAATTTCCAGGATGCATCAGATGAAAGATGGACAGAATATAATGGGGATGTTCTTCTGAAGGGTAAAAAAGGGAAGAGAGGCTGTGGAAGCTGTGGCTTAGGTTGTGGAAATTTCATTCAAATCGGAGATGCAGTTTGCGAAGGGCCAGAATATGAGTCAATTGCGGTCGCTGGTCCAAATGCTGGCGTAAGAGATCCGGAGGCCATCGTTAAGTTTAATCAGGTTGCAGATGATATGGGATTAGATACAATTAGTTCAGGAGATGTTATTATCTGGGCGATGGAGATGACGGAAAAAGGAATTCATGACTTTGGCATAAACTTTGGAGACTCGGCGAAGATGCTGGAGTATTTAAAACTTATGGCAACAAGAGAAGGTGTTGGAGCTGATCTAGCATTAGGCGTAAAAGCCTGTGCTGCCAAATACGGCGGAGAAGATTTTGCCATGCATGTGAAGGGGCTTGAATTCCCACAATATGAACCTCGTGGATCGTGGGGAATGTCTCTTGCTTATGCAGTTTCTGACAGAGGCGCATGCCACATGAGAGCATATGCACCAAATGTTGAAGTATTTGCAGCAGCAATTCCTCCATATACTGCTGAAGGGAAAGGCCAAATGGTTTACGATTTAGCTGAAATGAATGCGGTTAAATTTTCACTTTGCATCTGTGATTTCTGGGGTACTTTAACTTATGAAAGAATGGCAGAAATGCTTACGTTGGTCACTGGAAGAGAATGGACAGTTGAAGAAATGGCACAGGTTGGAAGAAGAGTCATTAATATTGCAAGAGCCTTCAACCAGAGAGAAGGTTTTAATAGGAAAGATGACACGATGCCAAAGAGATTAGCGAATGATGCATTAAAATCAGGAGCCGCTGCAGGACAAAAAATTCCGCAGGAAGCTTTCGAGGACATGCTGAATCAGTATTATGATGTGCTTGGCTGGGATACAAACGGAATGATGCCAGAAAATCTAATGTGTCAATTATAGGGGTTTTATGGTAATATTAAAATATAAAAATCAGATTAAAATATAGAAACAGATTAAAACATATAAAACAAAAGCAGGATATTCATTATTATATGATTTCCTGCTTTGTTTAAAATCGAAAGGGAAAGAAATGGAAATAACAATTTCTCTAAGAGGGACATTAACAAAGTATTTTGATGGCGAAAAAGAAAGAATTGTTCAGGTCCAGGAGAATTGCACTTGTAATGAAGCGCTTAAAACTGTTGGAATGGATTACAAACAAATTAAAAATTTTGGTTTTGTAGCTATTAACGGGAAAAGGGTGATGATAGATGACAGATTACAAGGTGGAGACCAACTGAAAGCATATTCTAGTATATCAGGAGGCTGATTTTCGATTTCAGTAATTTTAATAATTAATTAATTTAGAATAAGTGGTAGAGAAATGGAGAAGAAAATGATTCAAGAGGCAAAAATACTTTTTGTGGATTTAACCACAAGACAAACAAAAGTGGAAAAAATTGATGGGGAAACCTA
>JBBRXC010000161.1:0-2972 GCA_038248745.1 Peptostreptococcales bacterium
TCCAAACTTTATCTCGTTTCCATCCAACTTCACGGACAATTTTTCAATACTGTTAACATTAAATGAATAGCTTTGATAATAGTCTGATCCATATGATTTTAATCCAGATTCTTTAAATTTACCTCCAAGATAATATGCTGCAATACTATCTCCTCCTTTGTAGTATCCTCTTCCCTTGAATTCAGGACTACATAACCGTTCGAGTTGTTTGCGTGCATACCTAATGTCCTGTGCACTGACATTAAAAACCGTTGTAACCATGATGATAATGGAAGTAATAATCGCTGTCCTGATTTTCATAATTTAGATCATTAATAATTTGTTTTTATTGCCAATTGTAATCCCTATGGTGTGGGTTGAGATTTATTATCATTCCGATTGGTGAAAAGAAAATTATGCTCTTGCCATTAAATTTAAATTTGAATTTAATAACTAGTTTTATATCAGATTTGATTGCCTGCCAGATCAATGAAAGAAATATGTCAATGTATCCAAACCACTAAAAATACAATTATATTCTATAACTCTTAAGCGTTAAAATTAGAAAGATTTTTATTCTTTGCTTAATGAAAAATAAAATCATGAATCAAAAAAAGCAGTGTTATTTTCAGTTTTGTTCATTTTAGTGATGACGACTGTTTATTCTCAGGGGAAAATGGGAAAGACCAGTAAAGATGAAATCACAGCGAATCCTAATCTGACGATAAAAGATTTTGGACTAAAGGATTATACATACTTGTCAAAAGACCTTCCATATCGGGGAGATTCAGCTTGGAATCTTATTTGTCAACTGCCTCACAACTCCCAATTTCAGCCATGGATAGAGGTCGAAAGCCCAGAAGGCATGGTTATCACCTTGCATTCAACCAATCCAATGGCTGAATGGAAACAAAAGGTTCAATCCTATACAACTACAAAAGGCATCTCAAATTATGAGGTGCCGGGTTGGGTATCCGGTGAAGGTGCTCTGTATAAAATTCCGGCAGGAGTGACCGTCAGAGCGGTAAAATACAGGGAAACAGGTTATAATACTGAGTTTTCAGGTGTTTTCGAGTGCAATGACGAGGACTATAATATACTTTGGAAAAAGGCTACACGAACTTGTTATTTGTGCATGAGGGATCATTTTATGGATTGCCCCGACAGGGAGCGAACTCCTTTATGTCTGGGCGATGTATGCGTACAAATGGAAGAAATATTTTACGCATTTGATACGAATGCTCACCTGTTGGCTAAAAATGCAATACTTACAAACCCAAACTATACTCATATCATTGATCAGAATCTCGCTTTTGCAGGTGAAAGCGGCACTTGGTTTTATTATCTGAATACCGGAGACATTGCAACTATAAGGACTCAATACCCGAATCTGAAAAAATATCTTGACAATTGGACTATTGGAGAAAACGGCGTTATCGTGCACTACACAAAAGGCTGGGACTGGTGTGACTGGGGAAGTCCTTCCAAAGATAAGGAAGTTACGCAATGCTGCCAGTATTACCTGACACTGAACGCTCTGAAAAAGATGGCTTTCGTTACAGGAAATACAGCTGATCTTCCGGAAATTGACAAGAAACTAAAAAGTATCAGCGAAAATTTCGATAAAGTTTTTTGGAAAGGTGATTTCTATAAATCAAAAGATGTCACCTATCCGGATGAAAGGGCTAACGCACTGGCTGTGGTATGTGGATTGGCGGATTCATCAAAATGGGATAAAATTTATAAAAATGTGCTGTCTAAAAAATTAAATCCAAACTGGGAAGTTGGAAATACGTACAATGCAAGTTCTTATTTTGAACGCTGGATTATGGAATCCCTTTGTATGATGGGTAAGGAAGAGTTCGCTTTACTCAGGATGTACGATAGATACAAGGATCAGATAGATACAAGAACCACAACCCTTTGGGAGCATTTCGGAAGATGGTGGCAGACAAAATTCGATCCCAATTCTACTTTAAACCATGGATGGAATTCTCCCAACACAATTTTAAGTAAGTATATTGCTGGTGTTGCACCTGAAGAAGCTGGTTGGAGTAAATATCATGTTCTGCCCAAAGAGGCATTTCTTACTTCGCTTAAAGTAGCAATTGTGTCAATCAAGGGAGATATAAAAGTCAGTATCTATAAGAATGCCAAAGAATATTCTCTTAACCTGACCTCTCCTGCCAAGACCATTGCTGTTGTCGGAATACCTAAAAGTTCCTTTTCCAGCCTTAATTCAGTCAAGGTAAATGGTACTTTAATCTGGAACGGCACTTTTTTGAAGAGTGTAAAGGGTGTTTCATGGAATGGGGAGGAGAGCGGATATCTTAAATTTAATGTTGAACCGGGTAACTGGAACTTTCTGGCAGAAGGGATTCTTCCCGTTGCAACTCCTAAAGCACCCAGGGTTCCCGATCCAATAGAAGTTAAACTGGACAAGAAGACCTGGAAAGCAAATGCATCAGTGACACATACCGGCCCAACTCTTTCATACAATTTAGGCAAAAAGAATTCTGGCACAGCAAATGATGCAATTGACGGGGATATTTGGACCTGCTGGAGTACTGGAAAATCACAAACTTTCTGTCAGTGGTTTAGTGTGGATATGGGTAAACCTCAGACATTCAATAAAATTGTACTCGAGAATGGATGGTCAGCCTATGATTTTCCCAGGAATTATTTGGTATTTGTATCTGACGACGGGAAAAACTGGGGTGATCCGGTTGCAACTGGTAAAGGCAGTGAATGTATTACTAAAATTACTTTTGAACCACAAAACAAAAGGTTTATCAAACTGGATCAATCTGGTAATCACCCTTATTACTGGTGGTCGATCTATGAGATGGATGTTTATAATCAGGAAATATTTAAGTAACAAAGCAGCATGCATATGTGATTAGATATTATAATGAGAATGCTTATTTCCGGGTCTTTTTCTTTAGAGGCATGGGTTGCATCTGCGTCTTATCCCTGAAATTGGTGTCCGATAA
>JBBRXC010000162.1:0-2953 GCA_038248745.1 Peptostreptococcales bacterium
AAGAATGCTGGGTTTGACAAGATTTTCTGGCTTAGGCGGAGGAATTTTGTATGCTGAAATAGAACCGGAGCATGATATATTGGAATTCATAGCAGGTCATTTCAGTGACAGATTGAAAAATGATCCCTTTATTATTCATGATGCAGGCAGGGGGAAGGCAATCATTTCACAAGGAGGAGACTGGTATATTTCCAGATTTACAAAACAGGATTATCAGGAAATGTTATGTTTCAGCAAAGAGGAAAAAGATATCAGAAAACTTTGGAAAAAGTATTTTGAAACAATAGCAATAAAAGAAAGATTGAATCCAAAATGTCAGAAAAACTTCATGCCTACCAGGTACTGGAAAAATTTGACAGAAATGCTTTAAATTGCCCATAGAAGTTGACGATTTTATAGGTGTGAGCTATACTAAAAGATAGAATAAAATAATTTAGTGAGGTGTAGAATATGAAATATTTACTTTCTGACAGAATGCATGGTATGGAGGCATCTGCAATCAGAGAACTTTTAAAAGTAGCACAGGATCCGACTGTCATCGCTTTCTCCGCAGGCAATCCAGCGCCAGAGAGTTTCCCAATAGCAGAAATGGCAGAAATTTCAGCGTCGATTTATAAAAATTCTCCGGCGAAAGCATTTCAGTATGGCATTTCTGAAGGGTACCCTCCGCTTAGAGAATTAACAGCAAAACGACTTCAAGAGAAGCTGAATATAGGCAAAGATTTTGATCAGCTGATTATTGTTTCCGGCGCGCAGCAAGGGATGGAACTTTCCACTAAAATGTTAACCAATCCGGGGGATACAGTTATATGTGAATCTCCTAGTTTTATTGGTTCCATCAATGCCTTTAAATCCTACGATTTGAATTTAAAATCAGTTGAAATGGACGAGATGGGGATTGTTCCCGAGTCACTGGAAGCCATTGTAAAGGAAGACCCTCGAGTTAGATTTTTATATACCATTCCTACTTTCCAAAACCCCTCAGGGAGGACAATGACGCTGGAAAGAAGGAAAAAAGTGCTTGAAATCGCTATAAAATATGATTTTTTAATATTGGAAGACAATCCATATGGGGAGTTAAGGTATACTGGCGAAGAAATCCCGACTATTAAAAGCATGGATCATGAAGGCCGTGTTATTTACGTTGGATCTTATTCAAAAGTACTTGCCCCTGGAATCAGACTTGGGTTTGTCAGTGCGCATAAAGATATTATTGCAAAAATGGTTATTGCCAAGCAGGTATCGGATGTTCACACCAATCAGTTTTTTATGATGCTTGCAGCGGAATATCTGGAAAAATGCGATTTTGATCAGCATATATCAAGTGTAAGAAAATTATATAAGGATAAACTTGATTTGATGTCTGAGAGCATAGAGAAATATTTTCCTAAAGAGGTTATTTTTCATAAACCAGATGGCGGATTGTTCCTGTGGTGCCAACTACCAGAAGGATATGATGCAATGAAACTTTGTAAATTAGCGGGAGAAAAGAAGGTTTCTATTGTTCCGGGAAGAGTTTTTGAAGTGGAGGAGAAAGAAATCTCTGGAACCTTCAGAATGAATTTTTCTACACCAAGTGACGAAAACATTGTGAAAGGTGTTAAAATTTTAGGGCCAGTCATAAAAGAATATTTGGAAAACAATAAACCTGAATAGAGTTAGAGTGTGAAATGATGGACAGTAGACTTAAAAAAATTATTGAAGAAAGTGAAAGTGTTGTATTCTTTGGGGGTGCAGGCGTATCAACTGAAAGTGGAATCCCCGACTTTAGATCAGAGTCGGGGCTTTATTATGCTAAACAGAAATACGGATATTCCCCTGAAGAGATGCTTTCTCATTCTTTTTTTATGAACAAAACAGAATTATTTTTTGATTATTACAGAAATAATATGATTTACTTGGAAGCTAGACCGAACCAAGCGCATATTACCCTTGCCAGGCTTGAAGCGCAGGGAAAACTGAAGGCGATCATTACCCAAAACATAGATGGGCTCCATACAATTGCCGGGAGTAAAATTGTGTATGAGCTTCATGGCTCTGTCAGAAGAAATGCCTGTATGAAATGTAAAACAAAATACAATGTTGAATATATTTTGAATGCCAAAGAAACAATTCCTCATTGCGAAAAATGTGGCGGGATCATAAAGCCGGATGTGGTTTTATATGAAGAAGGCTTAGACGAAACGACGGTAGAATCCTCAATAAAAGCAATTGGCAATGCTGACACGCTTATTGTCGGTGGAACCTCTTTAGTGGTATATCCGGCAGCAGGCCTTTTGAATTACTTTAAAGGTAAAGAAATAGTGCTAATAAACAAGTCGGAAACCGAGTACGATCAGCGGGCAACGCTAGTGATCAGCCATAGTATTGGAAAGGTTCTGGGAAATGAATAACAGATTTTATAATTGGTTTCGCTGTTTTGATTTGGGGCAAACGTGGTATAATAAAGTATTGGAGAAAAAGAAAGGGATTTATATAAGATGAAAATATTAGTAACAAATGACGATGGAATAAGGGCTGAAGGAATTTACCAGTTGGTAAAAGCTCTTTCATCAGTCGCGGATATATACGTTTGTGCGCCTGACGTTCAAAGAAGTGCAAGCGGGCATAGTATAAGCATAGGGGTGCCCATTAATATAAAAGAAGTACAATTTGAGAATACAAAACTGGCCCTTGAGATTTCGGGTACACCGGCTGATTGCGTAAAACTGGGATTGAAGGTTTTAGAAAATAAAGGGATTAAAATTGATATGGTGTTTTCAGGAATTAATCATGGCGGAAATTTAGGAACGGATACTTTATATTCGGGAACGGTTTCAGCAGCCATTGAAGGTGCTTTTAACGGAATCCCTTCCGTAGCCGTTTCTGTAAATGATCATTTCCCTACAAGCTTTGAATACGCTTGTGATTTGGCAGTAAAAACATTGAAAAAAGTCTATGGAAAATTAGACTG
>JBBRXC010000163.1:0-2942 GCA_038248745.1 Peptostreptococcales bacterium
TGTCTTGAGATATTGCTAAGCCAATCTTTTAGAAAATCATTTAGCTCATCTTCTAAATCAGGATCAACTAGATTATCCCCTTGATAAGCCGCATGATAAATAGCTAGATTGTCTTGTTGAAAAGTGGCTGCAGTGATGGTCTTATGCATAGGGTCAATAATTAGCTCCATATCCGGATCACTCATTAAGTCACCGTTTTGCTCGTAATAATGGGACAATGAAATTCGATTTTCGTATAACTTTTCAATAATGAGGTCCATAAATCCAGGTGTTCTTAACTTCATGTAATTATAACGACCATTTAGGATACCAGGAGCAACCTTTAACAATTTTTCATAATTCTCATGCCTTATAACATTTTCTGAGTAATTAATGTCAAATAGCGTTGGCTGATAGGCTGCCTTTCTTGTTGGCGGATTCTCATCTTTATAACGAGGTTCAAAGTACTTTCCATTTTCAATCAATGCCTCAATACCTGATGCGACTTTGGCCCAAGACAAATGAATTTCTTTATCGGTTTTATAAACATCAATGGAAATGCCTTTACTGTCATGATTTTCAAAACCGCTTAGATTTTCAGAGAATGTAACTGAACCGCCTCCTGTACCGTATTCATTTTTTAAAAAGTCTGCTTTTTCCTTTGCGTTATGTTCTTCTGCAAAGAAATCAACAATACGCTGTTTGCCACTTTCAAATCCTGAACCTCTGAGCAATACTTTTTCAATCATCCCATCTTCTGTTAAATCCATAGAAAAAGAGCTACGCTCTGGTAGCTCTTGCTCTATCTTTCCTTGAAGATTATTTCCTCTAGAACGATCTCCTCGGCTCTCGTCCTGATTATCTCTCTGTGACGATAACTCTGATAAGTGTTCGTTGGATCTTGTAAAGGTTCTTTCTGAAGCATCTGAGTTTGAAGGTTCTCCATCCTCTCCCAAGCTTTCTCGTTGACCTGATGCATTACCGGCATCAATATCCCTTCGGTTACTAAGTAATTGTACCGGTTGATGTGCGCCTCTTTCAGATAGTTCAGTGCCATCTGACCGTATTTCCCCAATGGCTTCTGGTCGTAATGTTTCTCCCTCGACAGTTGAATTTTCGGATGATAAATCCCTTCCATTTCCTTGTAATCTAGTTCCACGGGTTTCATTATTATTCACGCTCCTTTTCAGTTTTTTAAGCTCTTTTATTTCTTTTATTTCTTTTTCAATTTCCCTTAATATACTTTCTGATAGGGTGCTAGTGACATAACCTAATCTTAAAGTTAGTGCCTTATCATCAAAATCAGTCACCGTTTTAAATGCACTTGCATTACTTAGTACAGATCTTTCAATGCCACAACGAATGGCGGTCATATACTCGATGCTGTCGATCAATGACTGTGTAAACTGATGAGTAACCCCTTCAAGCGGTAGTCCTGATAATTTTGTATGAATAAGATCTTTTTCAAGGTCATTTTGGATATCCGAAGAATACGCAAGTATAGATTCACGTGTTCGCTTTGCAATCCATTCCGTTAAATTATTTGCATTTAACTTCTCTAACAGTTCAGTTTCTAATGTCTCATTTAATTGCCATACTTTTGGAATGGTGTGGGGCTGGCCATGAGTGTCCGTAATATCGAATAGGTATTTTAGTTTTAAATAAGAACTTTGATTATCAAAAACTGCAATACTCTTTGCACCTCGATTGATCCATCTGCCAATACGACGATTCCAAATTTCTATGTCAGCAACCAATGTAGCTTCTGGTCTCTGAGCATAAATGAGAACTGCATTATTAAAGGTATGCTTATAGATTCTTGCATGGAATGCCAAAAAGTCTTTCCATGCTTGTTCATCTTTCATGATTTCTTTTAGAATGTAATCATAGATTTCTTTGATTTCAGTTAGTCTACTCAATCATCTCCTCCTCCTCCATGTCACCTTGGTGGCTTTTTATTTGGCTAAAGTAATATTCCAGAGCTTTTTTAATGGTACTTTCAATAACTTTCTTGTCTTCATCTGATTTAAAAAATCTTGTGATAATTTCAGATTGAATTTTAAAAGGCTTAACTTTACCGGTACTCTTTAAAGCATCACCGCTAATAATTTGTTTTGCAGTATCCCAGTTAAGCTTACCTTCTTTATCATATTGTCTAAGAAGTGATGCTTTTTTTATATCAACTTTAAACGTGTTTTCAGATACGATGGCTTCTACCATTTCTTGATTTTTATCTGATAGATAAGATAGGTCTACGCCAGCTCGCATAGCAATTTTCTCTTCATCAACTAACCCTTTTAGAGCGTCTCCCAGTCTTTCAATTCTTAAATATCTAGCCACAGATCTTGAAGACAAATTATAATCCGATCCAATTTCTTTTTTTGTGTCCAACTTCGTGCCCATTGGGCACGAAGTTATCTCACTGCTAAGATTAGGTGCTTTTGATAATTTTTCAATTTCACCGAGCAAATCTGTTCTAACCCCTTGACTCTTCATAGCATTATGTCTAGTAGCAATGACAGTTGCTCTTTCTGAATGAGCCAAATCTGTAAAGGATCTTTGCATCAAGTTTGTTTCTGTGACTATCAGAGTCGCTTCTTCATCTGTTAATCCTTCTTTAATCACCGATGGAACATCTGTTAGTCCTACTAATTTTGCTGCATTTACACGGTTATGGCCACTTAAAATTTCATATTTATCATCCACTTTTCTTACAACAATAGGAACAATAACGCCATGATATTTAATGCTCTCCACCATGTCATTTAACCGTTCTCCTTCATAAAGCTTGAAGGGATGATTCTTAAATGGTATTAATTCATCTAGCTTTAATGATGTAGTGCCATCTGCTTTATCAGATGACACCTCGTTATAATCTTCGCCAAAGATTGAAGCAAAGGTTTCTACTTTTTTCATTTTAGTTTTGTCCATTGTTAATCAACTCCTTTGTTAATTCTTGATAA
>JBBRXC010000164.1:0-2889 GCA_038248745.1 Peptostreptococcales bacterium
AGTAAGCTCTCCATATGCAGGGAATGTATTTTTGCCGAAGCACTCAAATCCTAGAATCTTAACGGTCTCCTCGATAATAGGATCATTCTCTTCAATAATATATATTTTGTCTAAATCTTTACAAAAGTTTTTTATCATATTAATTGGATGCGGGTAAGAGAACCCAAGTTTCAAGTAAGCCACATCGTTCCCGAACACTTCTTTTGCAAAAGTGTATGCCATTCCACTTGATATGATTCCAACCTTTTTCTCTTTATTTTCAACAATGTTAAAAACCGATTGGTCCGAAGCTTCGGCCAATTTTTCCATTCTTACTTCAAGCTTCGCTCTCAGGCCTTTTGCATTTGCCGGAACCGTCACGTATTTTTTAACATCCTTTACATAGGGTCTAGGCTTCACTTCAACCCTTTCGCCGTACTCAACAATTCCCTTTGAATGACATGATCTCGTTGTCATGCGCATAAGTACTGGTGTGTCAAACTCTTCACTTAAATCAAAAGCTGCCTTCATCATGTCTCTGGCTTCCTGACTTGTGGAAGGTTCATACATTGGCATCTTAGCAAATTTGGCATAGTTTCTGTTATCCTGTTCATTTTGTGAGGAATGCTGTCCCGGCTCATCAGCGGTCACTAAAACCATTCCCCCATTTACCCCTGTATATACAAAAGTGAATAATGGATCAGCTGCGACGTTAACGCCTACATGCTTCATGGAAGCCATACTTCGCGCTCCCGCAATAGAGGCTCCTATGGCTGCTTCCATCGCCACTTTTTCATTAGGTGCCCACTCAGAGATTACTTCCTTGTGCAAAGTCATATTTTCAAGTATCTCTGTACTTGGTGTCCCCGGATAGGCAGAAGCAAATAATACACCTGCCTCCCATGCCCCTTGTACCAGGGCTTCATTTCCTGTCATTAATTTTTTCATTTATATCCTCCTAAATCTTTATACAACAATAATACTATCAATTCTGATTTTACGCAAACCAATTAGTGGTTTGTCAGTTCACCTCTTATGCTTGTCTCCATCAGTTTTCGTATTTCTTCTCCTTCATAACCCTTGCTTAACAAATAGTAAAGTTTTGTTACCGCTGCCTCCACTGTCATATCAAATCCGCTTATTGCTCCCGCCGATACCAGTTCCCTACTTGTTTCATACTGGCCAATCTCAGCAGACCCTTTCAGGCATTGGGTGCAGACAACGATATGTATCCCCTTTGCTTTCGCTTTTTGTAATATTTTAATCATAGAATCGTCATTCTGCGGAATATTTCCGGCACCAAAGGCTTCTATAACTATTCCCTTTAGTTGATCCGTCATGATATTTTCAAAAATTTCAAATTGGATCCCCGGAAAAATTTTTAGGACAGCAATCTGGTAATCCCCGAACTGGCAAAGACCAAATTCTTTTCCATCGTCTAATAGCAATTTATCGTTAATGACAATATTTACACCAGCTTCTCCTAATGGCTCCATGTTAGGGGAATCAAAGGCAATTAGCCCGTCTGCGCTGACTTTTGTTGACCGGTTCCCTCTTAATAGCATTCCGCCGAAATAGGTGCAGACCTCCGGAATAGGAAAAGTTGCAGCGATGATGATTGCCGTAATAAGGTTTTCTCTTGCATCACTTCTGACCTCACAAAATGGTATCTGGGATCCCGTCAATATAACCGGTTTTCCCAGTCCTTCCAGCATAAAAGACAAAGCCGAAGCGGTATAAGCCATGGTGTCCGTTCCATGCATGATGACAAACCCATCATACTCTTTGTAATTGTTGTAAATGTCCAAACCCATCTTGTTCCAATCGGCCAATGTAATATTGGAAGAATCCAACAATGGTTCATACTCAATGAAATCGTATTCCGGCATAGACAACATCTGAAGTTCATTCAATTTTTTTAAGCTGGGTTCCATATAACCTGGAATCGGGGCGTATCCAAATTCAGTTTGTGCCATCCCAATGGTACCGCCTGTGTAGATCAAACAGATTTTTTTCTTTTCATTTTTCTTTTCATTTTTCTTTTCCATCTAAAATGGTCTCCTATATCCTTGCTACTTTAATTTTTTTCTTCTGCCAAGTAATACGGCGGTGATAAGAGATACAAGAAACAAAATCGTTGCCAAAATACCCATCAGCATAAAGGCAATGTCCTGAAAGCTCTGTGAAAAATAAGCCGATTTAATGAAACAACCAACCGCCGTCAATGCGAATACCACCGCCGGCAAAAATTTTAGGCTGTTTTTCTTCGTGAATTTGGCAATTAAATAGGTTATTCCAATGGCAATGAGAGATAAAACGACTACTATAATATAAAACCTAATATTTTCCATGTTGCACTCCTCCATTTAGTTCTTCCAATAGCAAATCCACTTATTTGTTTTTTATATTCTACTTTATTATACTCTAACAAACCTTAGAGGCGCAATTATTTTTGTGTTAGCTCGCATCAAGTTAGAATGGGGATAATAAAGCTAGATCAATGTAGTCGCCGTCATCCCTGCCTTGATATCACCTTTTGAATTGTCAATGGTTATTTCAATTGGGAAGGATTTGCTGCCATTCAATCCAACAGGACTGATAAAGGTAATCTTTCCTTCTACCGTTTTGTTTATTGAACTGATGACAACCTTTACTACCTGGCCTTCTTTGACACTGTTAATCTTATCTTCAGACACATTACCTTTTAGGACAACACTTCTTAAATCCGAAATGCCAATCACTGCTTTACCAATGGTCAGATAATCTCCCTCTGAAACCGAAACACTGGTTACGATGCCATCTGACGGCGCAAGGATGTTGGTTTTGCTTTCTTGATTGCTTAAGGCCGTTGCCGCACTTTGATAGGCAATTCTGGCCGTTTCCTTTTGTAAGGTACTCTGATCGAAGGCG
>JBBRXC010000165.1:0-2853 GCA_038248745.1 Peptostreptococcales bacterium
CAACAAAAGTAGAAATTGCTGAAGGCGAAACTGTTTTTGATGTGTTACTAAAGGTGACGAAAGATAAAAGAATTCACATGGAATATGTTTCTACCCCGTTATATAAAAGTAATTATATTGAAGGAATTGGAAACATTTATGAAATTGATGCGGGACCGTTGTCCGGGTGGATGTACAAAGTGAACAACTGGTTTCCAAACTATGGCTGCGGCAGATATGTACTGAAAGACGGAGATAATATTGAGTGGGTTTACACCTGCGATCTTGGAAGAGATGTTGGCGGAGATTGGAATGAACAAAACAAGTAAGGACAATTTTGGCACCTATCATCCGATTATTAATTTTACCTACTTTTGCGCGGTGATTTTATTTAGCATGATTTTTTTGCATCCGGTACTGATGGGGATTTCTTTTACAGCGGCCTTTGCTTATTCAGTTTTCTTGAATGGAAAAGGGGCCATTAAATTCAATCTGGCCTTTGTGATGCCTATGATGCTTGTGGCGGCTATCGTCAATCCTTTGTTTAATCACAGCGGGATGACCATCTTGTATTACTTCAGAGATAACCCTATTACTTTGGAATCTATTGTTTACGGACTTGCCACTGGGTTACTGTTTGGTAGTGTGATCATTTGGTTTTCCTGCTATAATGCAGTGATTACTTCTGACAAGTTCATCTATATTTTTGGTAAGATCATACCGGCCATGTCCCTTGTCTTTGCCATGATTTTGCGGTTTATTCCAAAATTCAAGGCACAAATTAAGATTGTCTCCAACGGCCAGAAATGTATTGGCAGGGATATTACCAACGGAAATTTAAACCAGCGAATCGGGCATGGGATAAAAATCGTTTCTATCATGATCACCTGGGCACTGGAAAATGGCATTGATACTGCGGATTCCATGAGAGCCAGAGGGTATGGCCTTCCAGGAAGAACCAGTTTCTCTATTTTCCGAGTTGACTCGAGAGATAAAATCATGGGAGTTGTAGCCGTGGTAATTCTGTTGGTTTTTGCTTTTGCTGCAGGTTCTGGGAAGAACGCCATACAGTTTTTCCCTTATATAAAAATGAGTGAACTTTCCCCGGTTGGGATTTTAGGATATCTGACGTATTCGATGTTGTGTTTTGGCCCGCTGATTATCGATTGGGTGGATCAATTGAAATGGAGAAGACGGGGAGATATAATGACCGACTCGACGGGAAAAGGTTTGCAAGTGGTTATAGTAGGTTTGGAGAAGAATGATGCAGAATAAAATGGATTCAATGGAAAAACCGGAAGATGGAGAAACGGCCGCAATAAAAGTTGAAAATTTTTCCTTCACTTATCCCCTTAGGGATCGACCTTGTTTGGTGGATTTAAACCTTAAAGTGGAATATGGGGAGTTTATTGTGATTTGTGGAAAATCGGGAAGCGGAAAAAGTACGCTTTTAAGGCAACTGAAACCTTCCCTTTCGCCACACGGAGAAAAGAACGGTGAAATCTTTTTTTACGGCAGACCTATTTCCCAAATTGATTTTCGGGAAGAGTCAGAGAGAATTGGCTATGTGCTTCAAAATCCGGATAATCAGCTGGTGACAGATAAAGTCTGGCATGAACTGGCCTTTGGCCTTGAAAGCTTAGGATATGACAGCAAAACAATTCGACTGAGAGTTGCAGAGATGGCAAGTTTCTTTGGGATTCAAACTTGGTATATGAAAGATGTGACGGAATTATCTGGCGGGCAAAAGCAAATTTTAAACCTGGCGGCGGTGATGGTCATGCAGCCTGATGTATTGATTCTGGATGAACCGACCTCTCAGCTTGATCCAATTGCGGCTAGTGACTTTTTGGAGACAGTGAAAAAGATAAATAGAGAAATAGGCACCACCGTGATCATATCGGAGCACAGACTTGAAGAGGTGCTCCCAATGGCGGACAGGGTAATCGTTCTGGATAACGGGCAGATGATAGCCGAGGATATTCCTGAAAACGTCGGTGCAATTCTGTCTAGATTGAATCATCCCATGTTTCTTTCCATGCCCACACCCATGAAGGTTTATTCCGAACTTTATTTGCAGGGAAAAGGGAAAGACCTTCCATGCCCAATCACTGTCAGAGATGGGCGGCAGTATTTGACAAGTTTGATGAAATCTGTGAAAGACAAGCCCATTATAAGAAGCCTGCAGTGGGATTCGGAATTTGATGGAGATAAAAATATAGAGAAAATCGGGCGACGTGCGCATAAACTGGAGTCAGCAATTCAAGCAAAGGGTAATATTGAGAAGGTTGCTGTTAAGCTATCTGAAACCTGGTTCAAGTATCACAAAGAGGAAGCAGATGTCATCAAGGACCTTTCCATGGAAGTAAAAAAAGGGGAAACCTTCTGCATTGTCGGAGGAAATGGAACAGGAAAAACAACTGCCTTGAATTTGATTGCAGGGATTAAAAAACCTTATCGGGGAAAAGTGACTGTTCACGGAAGCAGCTGCGTATTGCCACAGAATCCACAGGCACTTTTTGTTGAAATGACTGTTCATGATGACTTACTTGAAATATTCAGTGGAAATAAATCGTTGTCTGCAGAAGAAAAAAATAGCAAAGTGCTTGAAATTTCAAAAGTCGTTGATATTGAAAATCTTTTAGAGAGCCATCCCTATGATTTGAGCGGTGGCGAACAGCAAAGAGCGGCCCTTGCCAAGGTGCTTCTCCTTGATCCCGAAATTCTGCTGCTGGATGAACCGACGAAGGGAATCGATAATTTTTTCAAAGAAACACTGGGAGAAATCCTGGGAAAATTAAAGAAAAATGGAACCACAATCATAATGGTTTCCCATGATATAGAATTCTGTTGCAAGTTTGCCGACACCTGTGC
>JBBRXC010000166.1:0-2822 GCA_038248745.1 Peptostreptococcales bacterium
ACTTCCATGTCCGCACAAATGGTTGGACAAACAGGAATTAATCCTATGGAAGTATTTGGCATTATAGTCCTTTTGGCAGCAAAAGCAGCATCAAGCATAGGTCAGACCGAAGCATTTTTCGTTGCAGGAATCGTGGCAGTAGCTTGCGGACTTGCTGGAGATGTTATGAATGACTTTAAAGCTGGACATATTTTACACTCTGATCCGAAGGCACAATGGATAGCAGAATGCATCGGCGGATTAATTGGCGCATTTGTATCTGTAGGTGTTTTTTATGTAATACTAACAGCATACGGCCCAACAGCGTTTGGAAACCCTGAAATGTTCGTGGCACCACAAGCTGGAGCAGTAGCTGCAATGGTAGGTGGTATCCCAAATATGACTTCATTTGTCATAGGATTGGTAGCCGGATGTATTTTATACATTTTAAACTTCCCTGTTATGACGTTAGGTCTTGGTGTGTATCTGCCGTTCTACTTATCATTAACTGCATTTATCGGTGGCGCACTGAAGTTCTTAGTTCAAAAGTTTGCGCCTCAGTTTGATAAGGGTGGAAATGGACTAATAATCGCATCAGGTTTACTTGGTGGTGAAGCTGTTGTTGGTGTAGTTATTGCTTTAATTCAAGCAATCCCTGCATTCTTGGCAATTTAAAAAATAAACAGGTGGGCAAAAGCCCACCTGTTTTTAGAAGGTGGCAAAATGAAAGAAATTAACATTTCAGAAATTAAAGGGATTAAAGTTGGAAATGCTCAGAATATAGAAGGCGCAACGGGTTGTACAGTCATAATATGTGAAAAAGGCGCCTGGGCAGGGATAGACGTGAGAGGCGGCGGCCCTGCGTCAAGAGAAACAGAACTTCTTAAACCAGTTAATCTTGTTGAGCAGATTCATGCGGTCATGCTAAGTGGCGGCAGTGCATATGGGCTTGATGCCGGATCTGGCGCTATGGAATATTTAGAAGAAAAAGGTGTTGGATTTGATGTGGGCGTCGCTGTTGTACCAATCGTCTGTGGTGCATCATTATTTGATCTTGTCGTTGGAGACCCTAAATGCAGACCAGACAAACAGATGGGATATGAAGCCTGCAAAAATGCGGGAATTATTGACCCCAAAGAAGGAAATTTCGGCGCTGGAACAGGCGCTTCTGTTGGTAAATTTCTAGGGGTTGAAAGAATGATGAAAAGTGGGCTAGGCATTTATGCTGTGCAAATTGGCAATGTTCAGTGTGCAGCTGTTGTAGCCGTCAATGCCCTTGGAGATGTGGTTGACGTAGATACGGGGCAAAGAATCGCCGGCATTTTAAGTGAAGATCAATCGACACTCTCAAGTACAGAAGAAATCATGTTTGCGGAAATTGATAAAAACAGAAATGTTTTTAGTGGGAATACAACTCTTGGCTGTATCGTTACAAATGCGAAACTGACCAAAAGCCAGGCGAACAAGCTGGCTTCTATTGCTCATAATGGATATGCAAGGGCAATCAGGCCTGTTCATACTTCTGTTGATGGAGACACCATATTTGTAATGGCCACAGGAGAGGTTGAGGTGGGCGTAGACGCACTTGGGGCATTGGCCACTGATGTTATGTCAAGAGCCATCAATAGAGCCGCTCGCAAGGCAGAATCGGCTTACGGGCTGAAGAGTGCAAAAGAATTTGAATAAACCTAAATTTTAATTTGTTTTGGCACTCTATGATCGAAAGTTGTGATATATTTAAAGCCGTGGGAAGATATTATTTCTACGGCTTCTTTATATTTATAACCCAAATGTTTTTCCTGATGCGCATCAGAACCTATGGTGATAATCTCTCCACCTAAATCCTTATAAAGGGTTAATATCTCTTTTGAAGGAGTTGTTCTTTCCCCTAAACCATATCTATAGCTTGAGGTGTTGAATTCTAACCCTTTTCCCATACTGATTAATTTTGTTAGAATTTGTTCTATTTTAAACATATATTGAGAATACGCTGGAATTCTAGTTACGTATCTGTCAATCACATTAATATGACCTAAAACATCAAAATCTATAAAATCGCAGATGCCGTCATACACATAATCATAAAATTCTCTAACACCTTCTTCATCACTTCTAGTCTTAAAATAGTCGTCATATAATGCTTGTCCGCTGGCACAATGAAAAGACCCTATAATGAAGTCATAAGGGAAATCTGTTACTGCCTTGCGGCATTTTTCGTTGGTTTCATCGTGCTGTATTCCTATTTCAATACCTTTTATAATTTTGATATTCTTTGAATATTTTTTTTCGACTTCCAATAATGCCTGGTGATAAAGACTGAAGTCTATTTCAAAAGGAAAATTTTTATCAGGGTAATCTGGATCGTAATGATCTGTAATGGCTAGTTCTTTTATTCCCTTATGGATTGCCGCTTCTATCATATCTTTTAGTGGAGCGGAAGAATCATCCGAAAAAAATGAATGTGAGTGATAATCATACATTTGTCTTTATTCTCCTTTGTTTGTTTGTTATAATGATAACATAATTAATAATAGCAGAAAAGAGAAGCCATGACAATTAATGAGTTGGAGAAACAATTAATAAAAAAAGCAATTATGGGTGATGAAGCTAGCTTTGAAGCTCTTATTTTTTCGTGTAAAGGAAAAGCCTACAGTATCGCCTTTAGATATCTAAGAAATAGAGAAGATGCACTGGACGTTCTTCAGGAAAGTTTCATTAAAATATACAGGCATCTTGGTAAATTTAATTTTGAAAGTAGTTTTGATACATGGGTTTACCGGATAGTGATCAATACCTGCAATGATCTGTTGAAAAAGGCCAAAGCAAGACCGCCGTTAGAAACC
>JBBRXC010000167.1:0-2779 GCA_038248745.1 Peptostreptococcales bacterium
ATACTGGTAGATCACCAAAACCCACCGATCACCGCTTACCGCTTACCGCTTACCCCATGGAGAATAACGAAATTCACACTTAATCAATACTGGTAGATCACCAAAACCCACCGATCACCGCTTACCGCTTACCGCTTACCGCTTACCCCTTACCGCTTACCCCTTACCGCTACATCCATAAGATTTAAGTATTTCTTTCACAAAACAAGGTCACCCCTGCGGCTCGCCGTTTCTTTCTCTCCTGTTAACCCAAACCAGCTGTCAATCATCATGTGGGGCAACGCCCCATTATAGAATAGTTCAAAATTTAAAATTTAAAATGCAAATTTCAAGACGTACCCAGACCCCAATACCCAGCGATCTGGTACCCCTGGCTCGGCGAAGACTGGCTATTGAACCTGAGCCCATGAATAAAATGGTATTACAGTAATGACTTTCTTCCCGATATTGAACTTATCTGACTGATTATGGGTAATAATTACTCCTTTATTTATTCCGAAAAAATCCATCGCTTCTGTCAGCCCGGCTAATTCCCGGTCGAGATTATTCTGATCAACCTGAAAGCAAACCTGGTATAACCCTGAAAGTTTCCCTTTTCTAAAAACAACAAAATCACACTCTTTTTTCTCGTCAAAATAATATATTTCCTTTGTCTGCCGTCTCAAATGCATATAGACCATATTTTCCAGCATACAGCCCGAATCGTCGCTGAATGAAACAGAATTAGCTTCAATCAGACCATTATCGATGGCATAAACTTTTTTGGGGTTTACTACCTGAATTTTATTTGAATAGCTAAAAACTGGTATAAATGAGAATAGATACGCATCGGTGAAATATGAAAGATATTCCATGATACTTGAAGAGGAGGCGATGGAGAAGATTTTTTTCAGGCTGTTTCCGGTTATTGGTTTACCTGTGTTCGAGATGAGCCATATTGACAGTTGTTGCAATGCAGAAATGTTTTTTACATTATGTCTCATTGCAATATCGCTGATTACAATGTCGTTAAAAGTATGCATAAGCACCTCGGGCATACCTGTTTTTATCATTTCAGGAAAGCCACCTGTACGCTGGTAATTGTCAGATGACTCCGGACTGGCGTTATTCCCGGTAAATTCAAGATATTCAATATATGAGAACGGGAATAGCTCTATTGAGATATGACGGCCAGTGAGTTTAGTTCCAAGCTCCCGGCTAAGCATTTTTGCATTCGAGCCTGTTATAAATACTCTGAAGCCTTCGTCGAGACGGAACCTGACAAAGTTCTCCCATTTTTCTATATTCTGTATCTCATCAAACAGATAATTCTTTATTCCTTTTGATATCGCTATCTCATGGAGCCGGTTGAAATCTCCGGATTCAAATGACGATAGTCTTGGATCTTCAAAATTGAGATAAAGATTCTGATCTCCGGTTTTTTTATTGATCTGCTGTAAAAGGGTGCTTTTACCGCAGCGCCTGATCCCGGTCACTATTATTGCATGAGAGGAAACAGCTGTAAAATCAGGAATTTCACGTTTAAGGCCTGTATCGAGTTGGTTCAACCTGTCTCTTTGTGAATCGATAACCTGTTCAAGTATTATCTTTGGCAACATGATCAAATAGTTTTCGCCAGTAAAGGTAACTATTATTTGTTTACAACGAACACTTTTTTTGGACGGTGTTTATCGTGTTCTTTCCGCTGTCGCGATTTGATTTTGTAAGTGCTCGGTTCTTTGGACGAACAAAGAAAGAAAAAATAATCTTTTAAGAAAAAAAAGTAACCAGGGCTTGGGGCAACGCCCCATTATAAGAAATCAAACAATATAAAATCATTTTAGACAAAAATTAAAACCAAAGCTTATGAACACTCTTTACCAAAACAAAAAAACTCCATTCACCTTTGGAACCGGATGGCTCCCACCAAAACCAGACCTCCGCGACTATAACACAACCCACAAAGAAATAAAATCAATAATTAAAAAGCTGGGTTTAGGAAGCAGCCAGGAGCTGCCGCCGAAGGTGGATCTCAGGAAATGGTGTTCCCCTGTTGAAAACCAGGGCAACCTGGGCTCATGTACTGCTCAGGCCGGAATCGGCATTATTGAATACTTTGAAAAACGGTCATTCAACAATCACGTTGAAGGGTCCAGATTGCTTTTTAACCCAGGGTTTGTTCTCCTTTCTCCATATTTAAACAATAACTTAAAAAAGATGTATCTTTGCTAAAAGACTGAGATATTTTATGTTACAGAGTAATGAAAATATCGGTATTATAAAATTAATTGCTCATCAATATCTTCCTGAAGCTCAAGTCCTATTATTTGGTTCGCGAGCACGTAATGAATCCAGAATTGATAGTGATTATGATATTTTATTGATTATCAATCAGACCCTGGCGCCAAAAGAGAAAATCCCCTTTATTTCTAAGATAAGAAAATCTTTATTACACTATGAAATTTTATCTGATGTGATAATTCAAAGCAAAGGGGAGATTGAGAAAAACAAAAATTTACCAGGTCACATTGTTCGTAGTATTCTCAAAGAGGCAATTACGTTATGATGCCAGATCAGCTTGAATATTTGAAAAATTTCCCCGAACTCATGATCTTGATTTTCTGCTAAAACAATGTCAGAAAATTGATCCTAATGATTTCAATATTGATCTTGGGAGTCTCCCCGTTTACGGAATAAAACTAAGATATCCGAACCAAAGAGGTACGCTCTTCTAGGGCTGGGGGCAACGCCCCTCAAGCAATATCAGAGCGCAAAATTCAAATGCAAAATTCAAAGGTTG
>JBBRXC010000168.1:0-2776 GCA_038248745.1 Peptostreptococcales bacterium
GTTGCGAAGAAGGTTAAACCTGGAATTTCAACATTTGAGCTTGATAAGTACGCTTATAATTTAATAAAAGAAGGAGGAGATATTCCTGCATTTTTAAACTATAAACCAGAGGGTGCATCGAAGGCCTTTCCTTCAAGTGTTTGTATATCAGTGAATAATGAAATTGTGCATGGTATTCCAAAGAAAGAAAGAATATTAAAAGAAGGTGATATTGTCTCTCTTGATTTAGGGCTTAAGCATAAGGGTTTTTTTACTGACCATGCTGTCACGGTGCCAGTAGGCAAGATTTCCAAAAAAAACCAACAACTTATCGATGATACAAAAAAAGCTCTTGAAACAGGCATTTTGGCGGCTCAAGGGGGTGCTACGGTGGGTGATATTGGTCATGCTATAGAATCATTTGTGAATAGAAAATATGGTATTGTTCGTGAACTTTCAGGTCATGGAGTAGGGGTAAAAATTCATGAAGATCCATATATACCAAACTATGGTAAAGCTGGAAAGGGTCAGAAACTAATTCCAGGGATGATCGTTGCTATTGAACCAATGTTGAATATTGGCAGTGAATATATTGTTAGTGCTGATGATGATTGGACGATCAAAACTGCCGATGGGTCAAAGTCAGCACACTTTGAACACACAATTCTCATCACAGAAGGTGACGCTGAAATTATAACTATGTTATAATAAAAAATATGGAAAATTTTAATTTTGATAACACTCCCAAGTTTAAGACTCCTCAAGAAGAATTAGAATTTTTACGTGCACATATTGCTGAAAAAGAAAAAGCTTTAATGGAACAAGGCGAAGTTGCAAATAAAGAAAAATTGGCACATGATGTTATTCATGAATATCGAAAACTTGAACCAGTTGATGTCATGCACAAGAGTGCTGTTGTAAGAGAAAGTGATGCTGAGAATTTTGTATTGAGACTTCGTCCAGAAACGCACGATGCCAAAATGGAGGAACTTCTAGGTTTGCTTTTAGATAAAGGAATCTCAAATGTTCTATCTGTGATTGCTAAAATGAATAACCCTCATATTGATGATGATTTTCACCGTTTTCTTGTCCAGTATTTATACACGACACATAAAGTTCCTGGATTAAAAGAGGGCACTCCTCTTTTTAAGTCTCTTGATATGAAACTTTTTGAGATTACTCTACCTGACGCAAGTGATAATGAAAAAGAAAAAAAGGGACTTAAAGAATTACTTTCTGCGATGGAGCAATTTTATGCTGGTATGCATTCTGTTGGTGAAGGTAAAGAGAATTATAATCGCAATCATTTCACATTGGAAATTGCTTTAGCTGAAGGGTCTGATAGTTTTGTCTTTTATGTAGCTGTTCCAACACACAAAGCTGAACTATTTGAAAAACAATTATTAGGAGTTCATTTAGATGCTAAAATAACAGAAATTCCTGATGATTATAATATTTTTTCAGAAGGAGCATCTATCAGTGCTTCTTATGCTACCTTAGCTCATCATGAAGTTTATCCGATAAAATTGTACGACAATATTGACCACGATCCTCTAAATATTATTTTGAATGTTTTAACAAAGATAAAAAAGAGCGGGGAAGGGGCATCGATTCAGTTTACTATTTGTCCTGAAGATGAAGATATAATTCGAAAATTTCATATAATTCATTCTGATGTCAAAAATGGAATGTCTGTTCGTACAGCCTCAAGCATGACTCGACAGGTCACAAAAGAAATAAAAAACCTTGCTTCAGAGTTGTTTTTTGGATCTTCAAAAAGTAAGGAAGAAAAGAAAGTAAATGAAAAAGCTGTTGAATATATTGGAGAGAAGCTAAAGAGCACTATTATGGCGACCAATATTCGTATCATTGCTTCAGCTGAAACAGAATTAAGATCAAAGCAAATATTATCTGAAATAGAATCTGCTTTCAATCAATTTACTGAAGCTGATCGTAATGGCTTTAATTTTAATCACCCAACTGGATCTTCTTTGGTGAATTTGATTCATGATTTTTCTTATAGAACATTTTCAGATAACTATTCTATGCCACTTAATTTAAAAGAACTTTCAACTATATTTCATTTTCCAAATGGAGTTGTTTCTTCTCAACTTAAACAAGCAAAAGCAGGTTTTGCGCCTGCTCCACTTGAAATGGGGGATGAGGGAATACTTCTTGGTATAAATAGCTACAGAGGAAAAGATACAGAAATTAGGATGTCTCGTGAAGATAGAATGCGTCATCTGTACGTCATCGGTCAGACTGGAACAGGTAAGACAACGATACTGAAGAATATGATTGCTCAAGATATAAAGAATGGTGATGGTTGTTGTTTTATTGATCCGCACGGAAGTGATATTCAAGATATTTTAAGTTATGTTCCCAAAGAACGTATTGATGATGTTATCTATTTTGATCCGAGCTATACTGCTCGTCCAATGGGGCTAAATATGCTTGAATATGATCCAAAATATCCAGAACAGAAAACTTTTGTCGTAAATGAATTGATGAGTATTTTCAATAAACTTTTTGATATGAAGACTTCTGGCGGGCCTATGTTTGAACAGTACTTTAAAAATAGTGCTTTTTTGGCTATGGATGATCCTGAAAATCATGCTACTCTTTTAGAGATCTCTCGTATTTTGGGAAGTGAAGAATACAGACATTCTCTAATGGTAAAATGCAAGAATCCTATTGTTGTTGAATTTTGGAAAAATGCAGAGAAGACAACGGGGGATCAATCCATTGCTAACTTCGTTCCATACATTACATCAAAATTTGATAATTTTATTTCAAA
>JBBRXC010000169.1:0-2709 GCA_038248745.1 Peptostreptococcales bacterium
CATTAAAATACCTTTTACCACTAAACTCAATGTCTTTTCTTTTTAAAAAATCTTTCATTTTTTCTCCTTTTCAGCTAGGGCCTGGTGGCGCCTTTTCCCCTATTTTAGCACGTGTCCTGACACCTGTCAATTTATATTAAAAACTTCATTGGTATTGCAAAAAAGTTTGAACAATTGTATACTTTTTATAACCCATGTGGGAGAAAGAGGTTTTCAATGAGCAAACCTGAAAGAAGAACTCAAATAATAGAAATAATAAAAAACGCTGCTGGGCCGATCAGTGCTTCTATGCTTGCGGCACAATTAAATGTCAGCAGACAGATTATCGTTGGCGATATCGCGCTTTTAAGGGCTTCTGGGCAGAATATTTCTGCAACCCCAAGAGGATATGTTTTTGAAAGTGAAGAAAGTCAGCAGGCTTTTGGTTATATTGGCCTCATTGCATGTAAACATGACGAGGAAAAATTAGTGGAAGAGCTTTATGCCATCGTTGACTTTGGGGGAACAGTAATAGACGTCACCATTGAGCATAGCACTTATGGTCAGATTTCCGGGAGACTGGATATCGCTTCAAGACATGACGCAGATGAATTTATCAATAAATTAAAATTATCCCAAAGCAAACCGCTTAGTGATTTAACGGATGGCATCCATTTGCATCAAATAGGCTGTCGCGACAAACACTCCTTTGATTTAATAGTTAAAACTCTTGTTGACAAAGAAATCGCTTTGACATAACTGAATGACAATTTAAAAAGCCAAACAAACAAAAGAGGCGCCAATTTTCAGATTGGTGCCTCTTTTGTTTTTTTGGTTTTTTTACACTTTAATAATTATTTTGCTTCCTTTGTTAATGGTGTATTTGGAAGAATGCTTTCAACTTCAGCATGTGGTCTTGGGATTACATGAACAGAAATCAATTCTCCAACTCTTTGTGCAGCAGCTGCTCCAGCATCTGTTGCAGCCTTAACCGCACCTACATCGCCTCTTACCATTACTGTTACAAGTCCGCCGCCTACAAATTCTTTACCTACAAGATAAACATTTGCTGCCTTTACCATTGCATCTGCCGCTTCTATTGCTCCAACTAAACCTTTTGTTTCGATCATTCCTAATGCATCATATTTCATTTTTCTTTCCTCCTATTATTTTACAATTGTAACTTTTGATAACGAATTAATATTCATCGCATTTGCTTCTTCCACATCTATATGACATTCTAATCTGGAAGCATCATTTGCTCTGATGACAACATTACTGTACATGCCACCACGCAAGCCATTAAACTTTATTGATACGCTCTGTCCATCATGCACCCCAAAATGATTTGCATCTTCCGGTGTCATATGTATGTGTCTTTGAGCAACAATCAATCCTTCTTTTGTTTGAATTGATCCTTTTGGACCAATTATTGCAATCCCCAGGGTCCCCTGAAGGTCTCCTGACAATCTTGGCTGTGAAACCACACCAATTTTAAAACAATCCCCTGTCATGATCTCAACCTGCGTCTTGACGCGTACCGGTCCAAGAATTCTGACTTTTTCTAAGGCACCCTTCGGGCCACAAATCGTTACGGTTTCCTTACAAGCATACTGTCCTGGCTGTGATAGATCTTTCATCTTTGTCAGCTGATATCCATCTCCAAAAAGATTGTCTAAGTCTGCCTGCGAAAGATGAAGATGTCTGTTGGACACACCCACTGGGATTTCATTTGACCACTCGTTTTTTTCTATCCGAGGGCTATTTACTTTGCCTGCCTGTATCGCCTCCGTTAAAAGATTCAGCATTGCTTCATATTTGTCCATTCAGCTTGCCACCCTTCATTGCATCTACCAGTTCATTAATTAGCTTCAAAAGCTTTTCATTGTCAGAACCACTGTCCTCAGATGCAACCGAAGCATTATTTTTATTACTGTTTACAGCCCCAGTCTCTGTTGCACAAGTATTGTATGCGAGTTCTGGATGGTTGAACGTCGGATCATTGGCGGCCAATGTAGCGCAATCTATCAGGCCATATGCAACTCTCTTAATGTTAATAAGATGCAAAGGGCTAACATTCTCAGAAACAGAACTTCCTCCCCATGTACCACATCCCAATGTGAATGATGGTACAAGGCCCGTGCTCGCTCCTGTACTCCCTTGGCTACTACCAGTATTGACAAGTATCCGAGAAGATGGTTTTTTCGTAAACTCCATCACCATATTTCTGTCTTCTGTATGAATACTCATAGAATGGCCAATTCCATTTTGAAGCAGTTTTATACAAAGTTCACATGCTTCATGCCAGTTCTTGGTCGTATAGAAAGCAAGTACGGTTGTCAGTTTTTCATATGACAACGGATAATCAGGCCCAACACCTTCCTGCTCTCCAATTAAAACTTTTGTTCCTTCCGGTATTGAAATCCCTGCGCCTTCTGCAATAACCTGTGGAGACCTGCCCACAAAATTAGCATTCATCGCATGTCCGCCATTCTTAAAGAGCAATCCACAAACTTTTTTTGTTTCGGCTGCACTCATAAAATAACCGCCCTGTTTCTTAAGCTCAGCGATCACTTCATCTTTGTTACATTCCTCAACGACAATAGATTGTTCAGACGCACAAATCGTTCCATAGTCAAAAGTCTTACTAGCCATAATATTGCTGACTGCTTTTTGGATATTAGCAGTTTTTTCAATATAAGCAGGGCAGTTTCCAGCGCCAACTCCCAA
>JBBRXC010000170.1:0-2693 GCA_038248745.1 Peptostreptococcales bacterium
GCCATGAAGAGTGGACGGAATACCATTGCCAAAGCACAGGGAAAAGTGAAGTCAAAAGTGGCCTTCATTGCTGGATTTCATACGAACGTCTAACAGAAAATAATACATTTGAACGCTGTATGCGAATGGGCCGATACCGTTGGCGTATTGAGAACAACATTCTGACAGAAAAGCACCAAGGCTATATGTACGAGCACTGCTATTCTTATACATGGAATGCAATGGAAGGATATCATTACCTGATGAAGATTGCACACTTCCTAAATGTGCTCGCGACCCACAGTGAATTGTTGATTCAAAGGGTAGAGACACAGGGTATACGGGGTTTTATAGCCTATTTAAGGAAAGCATTGTCGTGTATTCTGAACCGTGAAGATATTATAAAAGCGACAATTCAAAAGTACCAGTTGCGGCTTGTATAGGAAAGAGCGTGAACTAAAAATAAACTCAAAAACAAAACAATAAGGCCGAAAGGCCTATTTGTCGTGGATATTATTCTCGTAAAGGCTTACAATGTGGCTATTCAACAAAATTATAGAGCGCTTGCGAAGGAAAAATCGATGTGTTTTACCGATTGAACCTGATAAATACTAGCAAGTCCTCACATCAAGAGAAAACCGAAGCCTTGGTGCTTCACCTATGACCCTTAATAAGATTTATCTTGTCGCATGATTGTTATGTGGTATAATTTGAAACAACTTTTTAAGACAGAAACAGTATAAACAGAGCCATTTTTTCTACAATTATATGTAATTCAAAGAATAGGGTGTTATCTATGAAGATAAAAAAATGATTGCACTAACGATTATTCCTGCCATTCTTTTTTTTGTTGTCGCGAATAATATCGCATTCACGCTTTTCTTTCATAAGGAAATTGTTATGAATGAAAAGCGTGAGGTCTTATCTGTCGCAAACAGTGTCATTAATTATATTGCTCAAATTGAAGAGAGATATCTGGGGATATCCAATGTCTGGGGCCACTGGGACGATACGTTTAATTTTGTCGCGAATCAAAATCCGGATTTTATTGTATCCAATTTAAACGAGAGTACCTTTTTGAATCTTGGCGTTAACTTTATTATGCTTACTAAAAACGATGACAAAATCATTTATAAGGGATATTATGATGGCTCTTTATTAGCCCATGTCGCAAATGATATTTTGGACAGCATCAATAAAGTCTTGCCTGTAATCAAAAATAGTGAGAATATCTTTGGAATGTATCAATTAGGATCAAGCTATTATTTCCTGTCATCTTCTATGATTACGGATTCTTTAATGGAAAAACCATCCATTGGTCATATCATAATCGGGAAAGAGTTGGATAAACAAGTTATTGATATGCTGAATGTAACGACGTCAACCGTTTTAAATAAGATATCACATAAAAACATCAATGAAATCATGCCAAAGAATCATAACAGTTCCAATTATTTCGTTGAAGACAACGCCGTTTTCAGTAAAGACAGCATCACTTTTAATTTGATATATTTCAATGAAGATTTGTAACTATTCAGCATGATTATAAGATCTTTTGGGATTTGGGCAGCAGCATGGCGGTTCGTTTCGAAACAATTGAAGGTAAATTAGAACTGGTGCTCAGCCCTCTTGACAAGATGGTTGAGCCAACTTCTCTGATAGCGTTGAAAAAAAGTGGCATCAATGCTGCCACGTGTTGACCTGCCAGAATTAATTCTAGAAGTTACAGCACGTACTGGCTTCACCGAAGCTATCACACATGTCTCTGGGATGTTAAATTCTATTTCAGCGCATCTTCTCAGATTGCAGAAAATCACAGAACACTGGGATGACATACTATGCTTGACAGGCTCACTCAAGCTTGGACAGGTATCAGCAATTGACATCATTCGCACCCTCCAAGTTGGCGACCGTCCCACCCGGTTGGCACAAGCTATTGCTGAGTTGGGACGAATTGACAAGATAATACACATGTTAAACTACATCTACGATGAATCCACGCATCGCAAAATATTGATATAGCTAAATCTTAGGGAGGGGAGACACAGCGTGGCTCACGCCGTGTTCCACGGCAAGCATGGAGAGTTGTGTCAAAATTACCGTGATGGGCAGGAAGACCAGTTAGGTTCACTCGGTCTGGTGCTCAATATCATCGTTTTATGGAATATGATTTACATTGAAGCTGTTTTAGACCAATTACGTGCGGAAGATTTCCTAGTTCGAGACAAAGATGTGGCTCGGTTATCACCACTGTTGTGCCCGCACATTAATATGAAGGTCCGCTATTCGTTTTCTATACCGGCATTTGTTGTCAAAGGAGAGTTGCGACCTCTGCACAATCCATCAGATGGGGAATGAAAAGCTTAACACGGTTTTCAGTTCCACTGCGCCTCAAACCCCATGTAAAAGAACTTGTGACAAAAAGACATAAAGAGAATTAAAACAACCTACTAGTATGAAGTGTCGCTGGGCGCGTGATTTGGCGGAACCTTTTGGCAGAAGAAATGGCGGTGATTTCTTAGTGCCTCCCGCCATCGCAATGCTAAGTGTGCCGCCAAACCGCCACCGTCAAAGCTCAATACAAGTTGTGCATAATGCAAAAGGCTCTTCGGATGGCGGGATAACCATCGAAGAACCTTTTTGGAATAGCTTCGGGCAGGTGAATCAATCTGAGTGAGACTGGGTGTTTTGGAGTGCCGCGTATGCGCGGTCCA
>JBBRXC010000171.1:0-2673 GCA_038248745.1 Peptostreptococcales bacterium
GGCAGTTAAGAAAGATCTATCGATCGATTACTTAGGCGTTAAGTGTGAAAATCCATTCTTCCTTTCCTCATCTCCAGTAGGAAGCAATTATGAAATGGTTGCAAAATCATTTGAGGAAGGTTGGGGAGGCGTATTCTATAAGACTGTAGGGATATTCGTAGCAGATGAATGCTCTCCAAGATTTGACCAAACAACAAAAGAAGGATTACCATGGATTGGTTTCAAGAACATGGAACAGATTTCTGATAAACCAACGCAGTTGAATTTTGAGAATATGTTTAAATTAAAAAGAGACTACCCGGACAAAGTGATGGTTTCCTCTATCATGGGTAGCTGCGATGATGAATGGAGACAACTTGCAAAGATGTCTGAACAGGCAGGAGCAGATCTTATAGAAGGAAATTTTTCGTGTCCACAGATGACAAGTCATGATATGGGTTCAGATGTTGGAACAAATTTAGAATTAGTGAAAAGTTACAGTCAAGCTGTAAGTTCAACTACTAAAATACCTTTTATTGCAAAAATGACACCAAATCTTACTAATATGGAACCATCCGCTAGAGCTGCTATCGAGGGTGGTGCTGCTGGAGTTTCCTGTATCAATACAGTTAAATCAATTACGAATATTGATTTTGAAAATATGTCGGGGATGCCGGTAGTCAATGGAAAATCGTCTATTTCAGGATATTCAGGCGCTGCTGTAAAGCCAATTGCATTGAGATTTGTTGCACAACTGATGCAAGATGAAATTGTTGGGAAAACGCACCTTTCTGGTATTGGTGGAATAGAAACATGGCGCGATGCAGTTGAATTTATATTGTTGGGTTGCAGAAATATCCAGGTTACAACAGCAATTATGCAATATGGATATAGAATTGTTGAAGATATGATTAATGGTATGAGTCATTTTATGGATGAAAGAGGTTACAATACTGTTGATGAATTCGTTGGTATTGCTTTAGGAAATCTAGTGCCAGCTGAAGATTTAAACAGAGACTTTAAAATATATCCTGCATTTGATGAGAACAAATGTATTGGTTGCGGAAGATGCTATTTATCATGTTATGATGCAGCACATCAGGCGATTGATTGGGATGAAAAAACCAGAAGACCTAAGCTGAATGATGACTGTGTCGGTTGCCATCTTTGCTTGAATGTATGTCCGGTTCAAGGATGCATCACGCCAGGAGAAATCAAATGGAAAGAAGGAAGAAAGCAAATAGATATCGCAATGAAGAGAAGTTACGAATAAGCGATATGAATTAGATCATATTTATCTTAAAAAAATGTGATCGGCTTCCAAAATAAAATAAAAATTTAGGGTCAATAGGGATAAAGTATTTTGTATACTTTTCTCGATTGACCCTGAAATATGCTCAAATGTGTTATAATGTAGTAGTAAATGGATACTTATAATATATCCGATAAATAGCACGGTTAAATTTAAAGGAGGACAATGATGTATACTTGTGATTTAAAAAGAATGGACGACAAAATTAAAACTTTCAGCAAATTCGGCGATGCAGGACATGGTGGAATAACTAGATATTCACTTTCAACAGAAGCAATACAGGCTAGAAATGAATTTGTTAAGAGAATGGAAGCGATTGGAGCGACCATCGAAACGGATGATTTGGCCAATATGTATGCTACTATTGCAGGGTCAGATCCAAAGGCAAAAAGAATCGTTATGGGTTCTCACGTTGATTCTGTAAAAAACGGTGGAAACTATGATGGTATTCTAGGCGTTATGGCAGGGATGGAAGTTTTAGAGACTGTAGTAGCAGAAAACATTCCACATAAAAGCCCATTGACAGCAATGATTTGGACCAATGAAGAAGGTTCATTATATCCACCTGCTATGATGGTTTCCGGAGTAGTTACCCATGATTTTCTTCCGGCAGCAATTGCAAAAAAGTTTACCTTGGAAACAATCTTGCAGTCAAAGAGTGTTTTGGACAGAACAACAACTTTTGGTGAAGCATTAGAGGCATCAGGGTTTAAGGGAGACAAGAAAAACAGACTAAGTGCAGAAGCATATAAAGCCATGTTTGAAGTTCATATTGAACAGGGCCCAATTTTAGAAGATGCAGGGAATGTTGTAGGCGCAGTAACTTGCGTACTTGGCATGTTTAATTATAGAATTAAATTTTTTGGACAGTCAGATCATGCGGGTACTACACCAATGAATAAGAGGCAGGATGCTTTATTTGCAGCAGCACAGGCACTTGTTTATTTACATTCAGAGATTGATAAACTTGGTAGACCAGAGCTTGTATATACAACTGGAGAAATTTTATGCCATCCAAATGTTCATACAGTAATTCCTGATATGATTGATTTTTCAATTGATGTAAGACATGAAGATCCTAAAGTTCTTGAACAGGTTCTTGCTATTGTAAAAAGCCTGGAAACAAAAGAATGGGCAAAATGCAAATGTGAAGTTGAATTGGCTTGGCAGAGAGATACTGTATACTTTAATAAAGAATTAGTTGATTTTGTTAAAGCTGCAGCAGATGAAGTGGGAATTAAAAACCAGTTTATCCCAAGTGGAGCAGGACATGATGCTCAATTTGCAAGCTACATGCTTCCAACAGCGATGATATTTGTAGTATCAAAAGACGGACATTCTCATTGCGAACTTGAATATTCTACACCAGAAGAGTGCACACA
>JBBRXC010000172.1:0-2370 GCA_038248745.1 Peptostreptococcales bacterium
TACAAGGTTTATGCCACAACAAATAAAGAGGATTTACTCTATGGTGAAAAGCCGATGCTATTTGATGAATGGCAAAAAATACCGGAGCTGTGGGACTTTATTAGATTAGACATTGATGATCATCCCGGCAGTCCTGGCCTTTACATATTAACGGGATCTTCTAAACCACTAGAAGACAGTTCAAGGCATTCAGGATCAGGACGCATTGCAAAAATCAAGATGAGGCCTATGTCTCTATTTGAATCAAAAGATTCCACAGGAGAGGTATCTCTTTCTGAACTTTTTAATAATCCTGACTATCATGTCAGAGGAGCATCCGGATTAACCATATCAGATCAAGTTCATCTGGTGTGTAGAGGGGGATGGCCAGGCATTCTTCAATCCCCGAAATCTATGATTGCCAGCTATATTAAAGACTATTATGAAGGATTAGTGGGTACAGACATATCAGATGTCGATGGGATCAAAAGAAATCCAAACAGGGCGAAAGCGGTTTTGAAATCATATGCTAGAGGTATTTCCACCTTAACAGATTATCAAACAATGGTAAGAGATTTAGAAAATGTAGGTGAAGGTATTGATATTAAAACATTGGATTCCTACATCAGTGCTTTTGAAAAATTATTCATCATCGAAAATGTTAAGGCGTGGACACCAAAACTGCGAAGTGCAAGCACGATTAGAACCAAAGATAAAAAACAGTTTGTCGATCCCTCCATCGCTGTGGTTGCACTAGAGGCAAGTGTTGATGAATTATCGAAAGACATGGAGACCTTTGGATTTTTCTTTGAATCCATGGTAACCCGCGACTTAAGAATTTACCTTGAGTCTTTATATGGTGAAATTTACCATTATCGGGATAATACCGGCTTAGAGGTTGATTGTATTTTAAAATTGGATGATGGAAGATGGGCTGCTGTTGAAGTGAAAGTCGGCGGTAACAAAATAGATGAAGCCGCAGCGAATTTAATAAAATTAAGGGATCGCGTTGATACAGAATATATGAAAAAGCCTGAATTTTTAATGGTGATTTATGGCGGGCAACATGCCTATAGAAGGCCGGATGGCGTTTATATCGTACCTGTTGGTTGTTTAAGAGATTGAGAAATTACAAAAAAAGAGGTCACAAACAAGCTCGCACTTAAACGCTAGCGATCCGGGATTCGAAGCTTGCAAGAAAGATCTCATGGGTCAGTTGATTAGCCACAGTCACGGGGAGTAATTTCTACGGAACTTCCTGCAATAAAACACGCTTTTTATATTCTAAGAAGACAAGAAATCAAAAACCTAAATTTATATATATGCCATATTTTTGAACGCTACATAAATATGGCCTTAAGTGCCTGTTTTAAGTTTCAAAGGCTACTTTACAACATATAGTGTAGGGTATTGCGTTCACAGAAAGATAACGGATTAATATTTCAAAGAGCATAAATTCCGCTAAATGATGCCAGTACCCAAAAAAGAAAATATAAAAAACATCCCAGAAATAGACAGATGAAGCTAAAAGGAATATGAAGGAATTTGTCGAAAGGAGCAAAAATCATGAGTAAAACGATATCAAGAACAGAATATAATGATTTCAATGACCTTGTAATTGCAAGTGGATTAACCAATGAAGAATTACATGAAATAAAACAAAAAAATCAAATTATAAGCGAAATAGTTAAAGCCCGTCATGGGCAAGGATTAACACAAAAGGAACTTGAACTTATAAGCGGGGTAAAAAACCTTTAAGTGCACGTATTGAAAAAGGGAATATAGGCCCATATACATCGAAAGGTTACAAATAAAAGCATTAACGGGTATGCATTTATTTTGATAGCTGCAAGAACCTCATTAACTTAGGGTTTGTGTAGTAATGAAACGAAAAGCGGCTTTAAGGATGGTTTTAAAAAATCCTTTGGAAATGGGGGAAGCAGCATGTTGTTTCGTGATATTGCCCTGCAGGGGGGTGTTCGGTCATGGTAGACATGTTCGAGTTTTTTGCGATACAATGCGAATGAAAAGCAAATTTCTAACCCTTTTTAAAAGAAATTTTTAAAATTTCATCGCCTGAAGCATCATACGAAACTTATCCCATATTATGGCATAAATTATGGTGATTGAAAAGGAGAATGAAGGTGTGTTAGAAAAGTTGAGAATGCAGTGAATTGTTTTATTAAAACAACTCGTCGATAAAAAATCATTTTTAGAGTGGGGAAGTATGGATAATAAATCAGAGATTATTATTTACCAAACGGAAGACGGACAAACAAAGATCGATGTAAGAATGGAAAATGAGAGTGTTTGGCTAACTCAAATACAAATTGCCGAATTATTTCAAAAAGACAGAACAGTCATAACAAAACATATTAATAATATATTTAA
>JBBRXC010000173.1:0-2349 GCA_038248745.1 Peptostreptococcales bacterium
GGATAAATGCGGAAAAACTCCCCAGTACGACTCAATGATAACTGGCCGGGTTGTGTCATGTTTTTGTATATCCGAATAAGTGTAAGTTCTTCCATAGTCAGAATTCAGCGTTCCTCTCTCTTCGCAGCCATTGGACGTTCTCACGGCAAAATCACGAAACGTCATGCTGCTGCCCAAATCCAAAAGGATTTTTTAAAAAAGCACCCTTGCAGTGCTACATATAAGACGAGCCTTTCATTATGAAGTGAACCTTGGAATTACATAGATATGGTGCGAGACGAGTTCCAAGGCTATAACCAACAATATGTTCTTTTTGCTCAGCTCAAAACCAGCCAGTCCATTGCGGATATGGCCAGTATTCTCTGGTGCAGTCAGTTCATCAAAAATTGACTATATTTTCTATCATCAGTTTTTCGAGGTACTCTTCATCCATTGCGGCAATAAATCTTTTGGTTTTGAAGGATTGCGGTTTTTCATCCTTCGCTTTTTCGATTTTAAGGATATTCATTGCCATTTTCCTGAGTAATGCGTTGTTTTCCGGTCCAAAATCCTTACGTATGCGACTTTGGTCTTCGCTGAATGTAACATCCAAAGTCCAATGCATGCTCTCGATTCCCCAATGTTCTCTAACTGCTTCAGCAAAGGAGTTTCCACTTGTCAAAGTGGATAAAAAGTATCGTATTTCTTTAGAAACATTTCCCTTTTTTGTGATGGTGTTAATGGCAATACCGATGCTTTTTAGTCCAGCCCATTCTTTTTTTGCATCCATCCATTCAATATCAGATACCAGGTAATAATCCCTATTTTCTATTCTACCATGTCCCTTATTTGCTGTATGAACATGTTGGTAGGGTACATCCCCAAACCCTTCTTTCAATGCATCTTGGAAATATAACTCAACTTCGCTGAATAAAAGCGGATGATTGCTTTTCAGCGCTAGAACATAGCCTGCCTCATTTTTTTCGACAATTCTTTTAGCAATATTTTTCTGGGTACCCATGGCGTCGATTGTGACTGTAGCTCCTTTGATAGATAAAAGATCTAGCAATTCAGGAATTGCCGTAATTTCATTGCTTTTTTCTTCAGTTTTTACCTGTCCGAGCACCAAACTATTTCTATTTACCCAAGCGTTGACAATGTGAATGGGTGAGCGCTCTTGATCACCATCCTTGGCACCACGTACTGTTTTACCATCAATAGCTACAATGTCGCCCTTGCTGACTCTAGCAATTTCTTTTACCCATCGAAAAAAACATTTCTCAAACTGTTTTGGCTCAATCCACCGAAATACCCGGCGAAATGTATGGATAGATGGGATTCCATTGGGTAATTCAAGATACTTTTTAAACCAATCTTCTCTTTTTAGTGCGAACGCATGGGCTATTTCCCAATCATCTGCACCTGCGACATATGCAGTCACCGCAATGAAAAGAATATCGATGAGGTTATGAAGCACTTTCCCCTCTTGGCGTAAATCTTTGATCATAGAAAAATAACTGATAAAAGATGAGTTGAGTGATTTTTTCATTCCTTTATTCCTCCTTTTATACTATTTATAAACATATTATACAATATTTTATATATAAAAGCAAGAAAAAAATGACCTGAAACGCACATTTCACAATGGTTTCAGGTCATTTCCCATATTTTTCTTTTTATCACCTTAATTCAAAATTGTTCATGATTTCGCCTTGGGTCTTGACACAAACAGAATTTGTGTCAAGACACACGTCCCCTTGACACACGGCAGGCATTAACGCCACCAGTATCTTTTCCTTAAGCTGGCCAAGATAGTTCTGCCGCTGGCAATGCACTGGTTCACTCTTGCCATCTGCTTTGTTGGCAAGCCCCATGGATGTCCAAACGCTGTGAAAGTTTCTGATAAACTCTTGCAGTAACACAAAAATATTTTCCAAACGTTTCACTGAATCAGGTTCTCCCTTAATTGCCACGTCCATACGTCGGAGAATCACGTTCCATTCACTCACAATGACTTCAGCAATAATCTCTTCCTTTGAACGATAGTAATTGTAGATAGTACCCATGCCAATACCGCATTTTGTGGCAATAGAGCGTATACCAATGCTCTCGTAGGGTTCTTCCCGCAGCATCAGTCGTGTATTGTTACATATATCTTCCTTCACATTCACTAAAATCTTCGGCATTGCTTCTCCTTTATATGAACCATGTTCATTATATATCCATTTATCAAGCATGTAAACAGCTTTTTAGGAGCGCATTTGGCTGTTATTCTTCTTCTATTAATGGGAAAGATATTAAGGGACTGAGAACAATCTTCCTGGAGGTACCTATGAAGTTTGGAAAAGTGGATACTGAGTTTTATGCACC
>JBBRXC010000174.1:0-2336 GCA_038248745.1 Peptostreptococcales bacterium
AGTTATATGATTCTTGTTGAGAGCGGGAATGAGAAGATTTTATATACCGGGGATTTTAGAGGGAATGGACGCAAACCGTTTCAATGGCTCATGGAACAATTACCAAAAAAGGTAGACACCCTGATCATTGAAGGAACCACTCTTTCCAGAGGAAGTAAGAAAAATATTACAGAAATAGAACTGGAAGAAAAGGCTGTTGAACTATTTTCCAAAACGGATGGCCCAATTTTTGTTCTCCAATCTTCAATGAATATTGACCGGATTGTTACCATATATCGAGCTGGGAAACGAGTAGGCAGAACGATGCTTCAGGATTTATATCTTGCAGAGATTACAAATTCTATTGGAGGTAGTATACCTAATCCGACGGGATTTGGGGATGTGAATGTATTTATGACGAAATATTACCCGCCATTTCATTTGAGATATAGGCTATTCAGTAAATATGGCGCGAAAAAAATCAGTAAGAGCCAAATATCAAAGACGAATTTTTTGATGTGTGTACGGGCTTCTATGCTGAATTATATTGTTTCTTTAAGCAGGAAGATGTCTTTTGAAGGAGGGATATTGGTATATTCCTTCTGGAGTGGCTATAAAGAGGATAAAGACATGAAAGCCTTACTGACGAAGTGCGAAACTTTAGGGCTGAAGGTTATTACGTTGCATACCAGCGGGCATGCTGATCATGATACACTAAGGGCATTCATTGCCCATACCAATCCAGGGAAAATAATTCCAGTGCATACGGAGAAAGTGGTGAGTATCAGCTAGGGCCTGGTGGCGCAGCTGGAGGCTGAACGCTATGCTGTGACTGGTTTGCATAGGTTTTTCGGACGTTTTACCAACGTTATCATTCCTATATTAAGGGGGACAAGAGCATGGAGCAAGAATTTGTCGGCACTGCTACCGATGATTACAATAAAGAACAGACTGGTTCCGATCATACAGAAAACCAGCGGGAAATGGAAAAAGAAATAGCTGATTTGGAGGAGCCGGATGGGGACGGAGACTATGAGAATACAAGCAGCGACAAAAAACTAAAATATGAAGATGAATTCCAGATTTTACAAAATGCATATGACGCATATTAAAATTCTAGAAACAATGGATACATATGGATGAACTATTTATCAGAGGCATAAAACTAAATAAGGACATGGAAGGACTGGATGGTTATCTTTCAGAATTGCCTGCGGTGAAAAATTTGGATGTTCTTGAAATGAGCCAGAATGTTACCTTTTTCGTTGGGGAGAATGGAACGGCTTGATTGTGAGGGGGCGGTTTGCTTGATTGATTCTTACGGAGGGAAATCTCTACATAAACAATCTTATGGGGAGAGTTTTATTTCCCTTGTAATCAACCGATTTGGGGGTCAGGGGCTATATATTTTAGATGAGCCGGAGGCCGCCTTGTCCCCATCTCGGCAAATGACCCTGCTATCTCAGCTACATCAGCTGGTAGAGAAGGGTTCGCAATTTATCATAGCTACTCATTCCCCGATTTTAATGGCTTATCCTAATGCGGGCATCTTTACGCTGGACGATGCCGGGATGACAATCACCGCTTACGAGGAGACAGAGCATTACCAATTGACGAAAAACTTCCTGAATCATCCGGAGCAGATGTTGCATTATTTGTTTGCAGCAGGGGTTAAGGGACGGTTTGCTTGCTTCCTTGAACAATACTTATTAACGCAAGTTTTTGGTCATGGACGTAAAAAAACAAATGTAAAAAGTTTTGAGTTTGAAAATAAATGGTGAATATGTGATAGATATTCACTTGAGGGGCTATATATAACAAATATAATCTTTGAGATGAATATTGCTAGACATTTTTTTTGGACCAACTATTACATCTTCTTTCTTTAATAGTTATTACGTATGGGATTGTAATAAAGGATGTTATTCTAAGAGAATGTAAAGTAGTGAAGGAATTTTTTAGTATCGTAAATATTTCAGAAGTACAAATTTTACCATGGATTCTTGCATTGTTAATAATACATAAACCAGCAAATATAGCAATTCAAAGATTATTGCTTGTTTATAAGCCTGAAAATAAAGATGGTGATGTAAGTAAAGATGTTTTCAAGGCAATTAATTTGCTAGGTGAAAAATTTGAAAAATAATCCGAACAGAAATAAGTGGAGGCTATGGATGACTAACATAATCGAGCATGTTTTAAACTATGAGGGCATGCCTATTTATTACGAAACGACTGGGAATCCCAATGGGGAGGCCTTGGTGATGTTGCATCCTGCGTTTACAGATCACCGTATTTACAAGGAACAAATCCAGGCATTCGGTAAGGAATATGAACTTTTTATGATAGATATGGTG
>JBBRXC010000175.1:0-2314 GCA_038248745.1 Peptostreptococcales bacterium
TTTCCAGGAATATTTTCAGCGTTTGGGCAGCAATCCAGAAAGCTGGGGGTTGCCGTTTGCCGCTTTGCTTGGGGCATTGAAGGTGCAGAAAGAACTTGGCATTCCAGCTATTGGGGGCAAAGACAGCATGTCGGGAACATTTATGGATATAAATGTTCCGCCAACACTAGTTTCTTTTGCAGTGAGTGTTATCGAAGCGAGGGACGCTGTATCCAGTGAACTGAAATTCGAAAAAAGTCATTTAATATACATGACAAATAAACGTGATAAAAATGGAATATTGGATTTTAATCAATATAAAAGGAATATGTCTAAAATCAGTGAGCTTATAAAAAACAGGAAAATCCTTGCCACAAATACTGTTGGCCAGGGAGGAATTTTTGTTTCTGTAGTAAAAATGGCCATCGGCAATAAAATTGGCGTAGCTCTTTATGATTTAGAGGATCATCAGCTTTACGAGGCCGATTATGGCGCACTGATTCTACAGGTTTCTATCAAAGAAGATATAGAAAAATTATTCGAGGGTGTAAATTATAAAATAATCGGCAACATGATCGACGAAGAAATGATCAAAGTTGAATATACACTGGCACCCCAGGTTGAATATACACATGCAACCCGATTTGAATATACAGATACCAAGCAATCTCAGGATTCAACTACGACAAAATTTTCTATTGGTCTTGATGAAGCCATCAAAAGAATGTCAGAACCTCTCGAAAATATATTCCCGACTAGAACAGCAGACTTTAAGGAAACCAGGGACACTGAAAGGGTTGAGATTTTTTCATTTAATAGTAGAAATACAAAAGGCCCTCTGGTTAAAATGCCAAAGCCTCAAATATTAATTCCAGCTTTTCCAGGTACCAATTGTGAAGTGGATACAAAAAGAGCTTTTGAGAAGGCAGGCGGAAACCCAGTGATTCATATTATTAGAAACCTTTCTGAAAACCAATTGATTGAATCTATCGATGAAATGGAAAAGAAAATCAGAGAGAGCCAGATGATCATGATCCCAGGAGGATTCAGTGGTGGAGATGAACCTGATGGTTCTGCAAAATTCATTACTGCTGTATTCAGAAATCCAAAGATTATGGAAGCGGTCAAAGATCTTCTGGAAAACCGAGATGGACTGATGCTTGGCATTTGTAATGGTTTTCAGGCGCTTATCAAATTAGGGCTGGTGCCACACGGGGAAATTACTAAAACAGACAAAGACAGTCCCACCTTAACCTATAATAAAATAGGGCGACATATGTCCTGTCTGATACAAACAAGAGTTGCATCCGTTAAGTCGCCTTGGATGGCAGGCGTTCAAGTTGGAGATATCCATACCTTGCCAATTTCTCATGGAGAAGGCAGATTTATTGGAAGCGAGGAACTGATCAGGAGTTTGGCTGAAAATGGTCAAATTGCAACCCAGTACGTCGCCTTTGATGGAAAACCCTCTATGGATATCAGTTTTAATCCAAACTACTCAGCACAAGCAATTGAAGGTATCACCTCAAGGGATGGACGGGTATTTGGCAAAATGGCGCATTCAGAAAGAATTGGTGAAAATCTTTACAAAAATGTACCCGGGCATGTTGACCAGAAAATTTTCGAGTCCGGGATAAATTATTTCAAATAGATGATTGGGCCTGCAAGCACCTCTTTGCAATGGAAGCAGAGGATAGGTGCGCCGGCAGGCCCTAGCTGAGGAGGAAATATGAAAGTAGCAATCGTAATGGGCAGCAAATCGGATTACCCGGTAGTAGAAAGAGCTGAAAAGATATTAAGTGATTTTGGTGTTGAATATGAAAGTAGAATTATTTCAGCCCACAGAACGCCAGTCGTGGCGGAAAAGTTTGCAACGGGTGCAGTTGAAAATGGCATAGAGGTACTGATCGCTGCGGCGGGAAAAGCTGCGCATCTGGCGGGCGTGATGGCCGCTTATACACCGATTCCGGTGATAGGCATTCCAATTAAATCATCAACCCTGGATGGACTTGATTCACTTCTGTCTATAGTACAGATGCCGAAGGGCATTCCGGTAGCCACGGTGGCCATAGATGGAGCAGAAAATGCAGCGTTGTTAGCCGTCCAGATTTTATCTCTAAAGTATCCAATGCTTCAGGCCAAAATGATCAAGTATAAAGAACAAATGGCACAGGAGATTATAGGGATTGATAATGAATTTCAGAAGGAGAAAAAACGATGAAAAAATTGGAAATGATCTATGAAGGAAAAGCAAAAAAAGTATTCAAAACAGACGATGAAAGTCTATTTATTGTTGATTACAAGGATGATGCAACAGCTTTCAATGGGCTGAAAA
>JBBRXC010000176.1:0-2299 GCA_038248745.1 Peptostreptococcales bacterium
CATTCGTAAGCAATGCCTCCATGGCGTTGCCAGCCCTGAATCAGTTCATGATCGACAATTTCGCCATGATATTTTGTTTCACCCAATTCAGGATGGCTAATCTGAAATTCAGGAAATCCGATTTTAGCCCAGTATTTTGAAATATCTTCTGTTTTATTAATCGCAAAGGCATATTGGTTCAATTTCAAGTTGTGCCGATTATCAGCGGTTAAACCAGCATGAATATCGTCAGAAGTCTCATTACTAATATATCCCAATACATACTTTCCTTTATCCCGCGTGTCCATTAATGTATAATTTATTTTTCCTTTTTTAGTGATAATTGAAATTTCATCGAGAACTTTCACTCCCAAATCGGACAACCGTTTCAATTCTTCATCCAATTGTTTTTTTGTATCCAGTTTATGCACCAGGCTTATGGCGCCATTACCATAAGATTCTAGAAAATCAGAAAAAACTGATTTTCCGGAAAGTGGCTGAATCCAGGTAATATGAGCTCCACCCAGATTGGCTACAGCCATCCTTACATTAAACTCTTTGTCATTAGTAGTTGCCAAAACTTTTCCATGTAAATCTAACTGCTCAAACCCCAGTTCTTTCCATTTGTCAATTACTTTGTCCAAATCGTCGACCACCCAAATCACCTGGTCAACATGCTTGAAATGTTCAGGCACTTCTTCCGTTCTTACGGTATTTGTAATAAATGCCAGAAGCAAAAAGATTAAAGTAAGTAGTTTCATAATTTTTAATGTATTAGATATTAAAACAATAAATCACAATAGTCTTCTATTGTAATGTTTTATTCACGTGTTCGATGTAAATGGATACTTTGTTAAAAATCGAAATCATATCAATGAACTTATGTATAAAGACACTCTCAAAGCTTAATAGTTAACGAAGTATTTATCTTTGTTTCATTTTGTTACCTTAGAGGTGATATTTTTATCTCACGTTCAAACATCGTCGGATAAACCCAATAACTTCTCAACACCCCGCTAGAAGAATCTCCCACCCCGGTAGTTTCATAATCCAAATTAAATGTAATGCCATCTTGTTTCTGTAATTGAAAGGTGTAGATTGATTTTGCCAGGTTTTCAGTAGAAAAGGGATATGCATTAAAATTAAACAATTCATTAACTTCAAACTGTAAGCCTTTTCCTTGATCATCTGTCATTTTAACCCATCGGTTATCAGTTCTTAAGCCATAATCGCCTGGTTTAATGTATGGTACATACATGTCGTCAACGGTTGAACTATAAATTCCAATTTTATAGCCGCTTTTTCTGCCAGGATAATTTTCCTGTGGACCACGTCCATACCATTCAACTTTATCGAGGCTGTTGTCAAGGGTAAAAGTCAAACCAAAACGTGGAAAATACAATGGTAATGTTCTGCCCTGGGATTTAGATGTATGATGTATTGTTGTCTCACCATTCCCTTCAATAATATAGGTATAGATGTTTTCTAAACCATTATATTGAAAGCCTCTGGTGTATTGATGCGATTCACCTCCAATACTTGCTCCAAACAGTGTTATCTGCCTTATATTGACATATACTTTTCCATCTACCTCTGACACTCTTATGTAGATTGGGTAATAAGATAATTGGTCTATTCCTGTTGAATAGAATTCTGTAGCTACAAAATTACCATAACCTTCTTCCCAGTTTAAAGAACGCGCCGCTCCCGAGCCCCACCAATCAAGGTCATTTGCCATCGGAGCGCGCCAAACATTCACCAAAAACGGAGTTTTCAACATTTCTTTTACATCTATCACCATTGAAGCCAAAGCACCTAGTTTTTTGTAAAAATTGTATTCAAACCCTTCTCCTTTCACTATTACATTAGTTTCAGACTGTGAAAAAGTAGCTTTGTCAATAGTTTGTTTAACTAGTTCTTTATCTTTTTTCCATGGGAGTTCAAGTTGACTCCAGGCTACTTCGTGGCCTGCTTTTGCCCAAACCTTGTCTTCTTTCAACACAGAGCTTATTGTAACACGATATTCTACACCTTCAATCAGAGTTGGTTTGTGGTATGGTATCTCAATTACTTTTTTTTCTAATGGTCCAACCTGAAGTTTCAGTACTCCTTCCTGCAAAATATCCCCATCTGCTTCCAGAAACCAGCGGGTGTCATATTGAGAGGCATTAGTGAAGTTATTGCGATTCCAAACTTCCATCGTACCGGTTTCTGCATCAATAAGTTTAACTGAAATAGGTTGAACAACTTTTTTCATCTCCCACATTTCGGGTTGAACTTCTCTGTTTCCCCAAATATGTCCATAGGCTCTGGCGCCTGC
>JBBRXC010000177.1:0-2296 GCA_038248745.1 Peptostreptococcales bacterium
TATGTAGCCAAGATTCTTTATGCGAATGGTGCAATGGAGAATAAGAACTACAAGGTTGCCCTTGAAGAATTAAGAAAAGCAACTATTCTTGCAAGTGATGATAAGGATATGAACATACAAATCCTTACCATGAAAGCAGATATCTACTATAGGATGGATGATTTTAACAAGGCTTTTGAGACTTTCGAAGTAGCAATGAAGATTAACAGTGAGGATCTTACAATAATCAATAACTATGCATACTACCTGGCCGAACAAAATATGAGACTTAAGGAAGCTGAAGATATGTCAGAGAAGGTTATTGAAGCTGAGAGAAGCAATGTTTCTTTTCTTGATACTTATGGATGGATTCTTTATAAAAGAGGAAAGCTCAAAGCTGCCGGTAAAATCATGGATGAAATTATTTCAGGAAACGAGTCCCCCGGAGCAGAAATATATGAGCATTACGGTTATATACTAAAGAAACAAAAAAAGTGTGAAAAAGCAATTCAGAACTTTGAAATTGCTATGAAACTCGACACTACGAAAAATAAACTAATAATTGAAATAGAAAATTGTTTACGAGAACGTTGATATTGTTTATTGCATTATTGCTTGCAGGTGGATGTTCTGTTTTCAGGAAGTCCGCTCCTGACAATATTTCTGTAACAGCAGCCGAATCAAGCTCTATAATTTGGCAAGAGGCAATAAATCAGAATGTTACAGCCTCAAATTTTTTTATTTCGAAAGCGGAAGTTAATTTTAGCGGTAGGGGATGGAATGAAAAATTCATTTGCAGTGTAAAGTATCGTTTATCGGGTGAATACCTGATAAGTCTGCGAAACTGGACAGGAGTTGAAGGTGCCAGAATATACCTTGCAACAGATACCGTCTTGATAAATGACCGGATTAACAGGAAGTTGTATTTTGGTTCCGGCGATAAATTATCACAAAAATATGGAATAAGTCCAAAGCTGATTCCAGTTCTTTTTGGAGACATTGTAGCTGGTGAATATTTTCGTGATAAAACAGCTAAATGTGTAAATGGGGAAGTTATAAACTCTCAAATACTTAATGGAACAGACATTGAATACTCGATTAATTGTAAAAACCTTAAAGTCAATACTGCAACAACAGGAAGCATCAGGATTGAATTTTCAGATTATTTTAAATTGAACGGAAAAAAAATTCCGGGAGAAATTCAATTTGAAGATAGTGTGAGGAATATTAAAGTAACAATAAGAATTAAAAAAATAGAGCTACCGTGGGATGGAGAAATTGATTTTATTCCTGGATCCGAATATGAACAGATACCATTGATATGAAACATGTTCTCATTTTATTTATTGTATATTTCGCAATAATCTTTGATACATTTGGTCAAACAAAAGCTGAACTGGAGGAGCAAAGAAAAAGAACTCTCAATGAGATTTCATATGTGGACAATCTGTTAAAGACTACAAGCAGGGAGAAGACAGAAAGCCTTAATTCACTTAAAATTATAGGGAGAAAATTAACCCTGAGGGAGGATGTAATAAAGGGTATGAAAGAAGAAGGTAATTTACTTGAGGAGCGCATTTCTCTGAATAAGACTGCCATTGAATTAATGGAACAAGACCTGAAGGAGTTAAAGGAAGATTATGCCCTGGCTGTAGTTAATTCATACAAGTCGCACAAAATGAATCTTGAACTTATATATGTATTATCAGCAAGAGATTTTAATCAGGGGTACAAGAGATTAAAATATTTAAAGCAGGCTGCCAAGTTTCGAAGAAGCGAATCTGAAATTATTACCGAAATTAAAAGCCAGATTGAGCAGAGTAAAGTTGATCTTGAGAAGGATCTTTTAAAGATATCAGAATTAAAATCACGTGAGGAGCAGCAGAAAAGTCTCTTGCAAGGAGAGCAGCGACGAAAACAAACCATAGTTAAATCGCTTGGTAATAAAGAAAAGCAGCTTAAAAAAGAGTTGGAAGATAAGAAGCGTATTGCAAAGAAAATTGAGAGTGAAATTGCAAAATTAATTGAAGAAGAAAGAAAGAGAAGTTTAAAAAGTGATATGACTCCCGATCAGAAATTGATTGGAGATAATTTTAGTGACAATAAAGGTCTCTTACCCTGGCCTGTAGAAAAAGGAATTATTACGGGTCACTTTGGAGTTCAGAATCATCCCGTTCTAAAATATGTTACCGAAGATAATATTGGAATTGAGATCACAAGCTCGGGTGTTACTCCTGTAAGATCAATATTCAAAGGAGAAGTTGCAAGGGTTTTTGCGATTTCCGGAGCAAACATGGCAATAATTATCCGTCATGGA
>JBBRXC010000178.1:0-2286 GCA_038248745.1 Peptostreptococcales bacterium
CTAGAATGGAATATGTATTTATTGACACAGATGTCATTGTTGATTTCCTGACTGATAGAAAACCATTTTCCATTGAATCTGCCAAAATATTTTCATTGGTTGATCAGAAGAAAATCAAAGGGTGTGTTTCCTCTCTCTCATTCAGCAACCTCTATTACATTCTCAGAAAGTTCGGAACTCACAAAAAGGTAATTAATAGCCTTCAAGAATTGTCTGAACTGGTAGATATTCTTAAAGTTGATTGTGGTACAATTAAATCTGCCCTTACCTCGGATTTCAAAGACTTTGAGGATTCTATTCAATATTTTACAGCGCAAGACTATAAGAAGATAGACTGTATAATCACCAGAAATATTAAAGACTACAAGGATAGTTCTCTGCCTGTAATGACGCCAGAAACTTTTCTTGTAACATTTGAAAATACCGCCAGCAGCTAACAAAGCGGTATATGCAATTGCCTTTCCGTACCGCTCAAATTATGTAGCTTAAGGGATAATTTTGTACTGGCGGTACGGGCTGCCCCTCCTACCGTCGGGTTCTCCCACTTGGTGTCATGGTTTTTGCATTTCTATATGAATCTATGAACAAGATAATTTTTCTTCGCCATCACGATGGCAAAAACCCATGCCACCCATAAGCTACGGCAACATGCACATACCACTGAACGTTATAAACCATGCTGACCAAAAAAACAAGAATATGAGAAATCTACTTATTGCATTATTTCTGTCTCCATTCCTGATCCTTAATGCTCAGACAGGACAGAAAAATTTCATCGATCTGAATTACATTGAAGTCACAGGTAAAGCTGATATGGAGATAACTCCTGATGAAATCTTCATTAGAATATTTATCAATGAGAAAGATTTTAAAAATAAGTCTATCGCAGAGCTAGAACAGGCAATGTTTGAAAAACTCACTGAATTAGGTTTTGACCTTTCGAAAGATCTGGCTATAAAAGATCTTGTGAGCAACTTTCAATACTACTGGTTTATTAAAGCAGACATTCTTCTATCAAAAGAGTATCAACTCGTCGTTCATGATGCTAAAACCGCTGGTAAGATATTTATTGAACTCCAAAAATTGGGAATTTCAAATGTGTCTATTGATAAAGTCGAAAACAGTAAGATAACTGAATACCGTAAAGAGGTTAAAATAGCTGCCATTAAAGCTGCTCAAGAAAAAGCTAAAGCACTTGCACTTGCAATTAATCAAGATATTGGGCGAGCTATTTATATTCAAGAGCTTGAAAACAGTTTTAATATGACAGGCAGTGCTCTTCAAGGTAAAGCTGCTGGTATAATGATCCGGGGTTATTCAAACACAACAATTTATGGATCAAATGCTTCTGAGCCTGACATTGAATTCGAGAAAATTAAGCTTGAATACAACATAATTACTCGATTTGAACTTAAGTAAGAAGCACGGTTTATAACAGGTCGGTATATGCAATTGCCTTCCGGCCAAAATCTGGTTAAAGACTGTGGAGGAGTACCAATGTAAGAAATGTAAAACAAGAACTTCATTACGAAGCGGAACAGTTATGCAGGAAAGCAATCTTCCATTTAAACATTGGTTTATAGCAATCCATCTGTTAACCGGTACAAAAAAGACCTTTTCTGCTTTGGAACTTCAGAGACAAATAGGTCATAAATATTACGAGCCAATATGGTATATGATGCAGAAACTCAGGAAGACAATGGGATCCAGGGACGGTAAATATCATGGACAAAATCGTTGAGTTGGATGAAGGCTTTTTTGAAACCGTTGATACAGAAAAAGATGATGATGAAAAATCTGCTCCAAAAAAACGTGGACGAGGTAGCCAAAAACAAACCACGGTAATGGTGATGGCCTCAACGGTGCACGATTTTGGAAAAATAAAGAAGTTCAACAAACCAACCAAATTCAGATACGTGAGAATGCTTGTTGTGGATAACCTTAAGGGGCAAACAGTTGGAGAAAAAGTCTCTGAAAACATTAAATGGGTGTGTAGATAAGATTGTGTAAACGCTAACTGAGAGGTGATTTTTCCAACCCAAAAATTGGGAAAATCAACCTCGGAAGATTATTAATTTTGGCTATGTTTAAATATACGAATGATTTATCAATGCATTCTTTAGCTCTCCCATCACAATTGCTCTGCTGGTGGCAAGAAGTGCGAATGTTTTTAAAGCTCGCCAGGCGGCGGCAGGGACGCACCGCGGCGCGATCGTGGATCGAGGGGCTGCCGAGTCACCCGTCAGGCGCGGCGAGCCTGCTGGCTGAGCTCGCGCACTGACCGCC
>JBBRXC010000179.1:0-2274 GCA_038248745.1 Peptostreptococcales bacterium
AGTCTCATTATTAGTTCCTCATTCCTTAATTTGTACGATTATATATTTTATAATTATTCATTTAATCATTTCTATGTACGCTATATTGTATTACAAATAAATCAAAACATCAAGGTTTCTCCGAAAATACAAAGCATGCATATCTAAAAACACAAAGGCTGTATCTTCGAAAATAAAAATTGCCAACATAGGTCTCCCCATTTGGCAATTTTTACGTTATTTTATTTATTCTCAGTGGTATCCGACTACAATTTTTTGCAAGTCTTCATTCCACACAGGAGCAATTTCAATTTTTGAAATCGAATCATGTCTATCATTCTCTTCCTTATTAAATTCACCTTTTCTGTTCTCATCTTGAACAGCATTCTTCATATTGTCTTCCTCCATAATAAGCATACCACCTTTATTCTTTACTACTTTATTATGATAACGCATTAAATCAAAGAAGTCAATAGTTTTCAATTTTTATTTCTCTTCTAGTTTTTTTATTTTATTTTCCAGCCGATATCATTTCGATATTGCGCTCCTTTAAAAGTGATCTTTCTCACATTGTCATATGCCTTCATTCGTGCCTCTTCATGGGTTATCCCAAGGGCAGTTATTCCCAGGACGCGGCCTCCATTGGTAGCCACATAACTTCTCTCTGAGGCGTCCGGTTGGTTTGGCGCACCTAGCTGATTTGAAGCTTTCATTGCTGTTCCTGCATGAAAAACAGACACTTCCTTGTCCACCGTTTCCAAGCCAAAAATTTCATCGCCTTTTTCATAATGCCCCGGGTATCCACCGGCTGCCATGACGACACAAACGGCTTTTTTCTCTGACCATTTCATTTCTATTTCAGATAAATGGTTATTGGTGACGGCCTCAAAAATATCGAGAAGATCCGTTTCAAGGCGACTCAAAATAACCTGTGTCTCAGGATCTCCAAACCGGTTATTAAATTCTATTACCTTTGGAACGCCATCTTTTATCATCAATCCAACAAAAAGTACCCCTTTAAAATTTAATCCATCCTTTTGAAAACCTTTTAGAGTAGGCAATAGTATTTCCCTGTTTATCTTTTCCTGCAACGCCGCGTTGAAAATCAGGCTTGGCGAGTAAGTTCCCATGCCCCCTGTATTCGGCCCCTTGTCTCCATCAGCTATTCTTTTATAATCCTGGGCCGATTCCATTGGCAAAATAGTATTTTCATCAACAAAGCAAAGCATGGAGGCTTCTGTTCCGGTTAAAAATTCTTCAACAATAACCTTATCTCCTGCTGCACCAAAGACTTTATCCACCATTATTTCACCAATAGCCTTCTCCGCCTCTTCTCTCGTTTCTGCGATGATGACGCCTTTTCCTGCGGCCAGACCATCCGCTTTTATCACCATAGGGTACCCGAAAACACCAATGGCTTCTTCAAGTTCTTTCCTGTCTGTGAATTCTTTATATCTAGCTGTTGGGATTTCATGCCTTTCTAAAAACTTCTTGGTAAAGGCCTTGCTTGCTTCCAACTGCGCACATTTTTTGTTGGGTCCAAAAGTCCGGATCCCTTTTTCTTCTAAGGCATCAACAATTCCAAGGGCAAGAGGGACCTCTGGCCCAATCACCGCTAAATCGATTTTGCTTGCTACCGCAAATTGGCTAATCATCTCAATATTTTCCCCTTGAATGTCAACGCATTCCGCTAGCGCTGCAATTCCAGCATTTCCCGGCGCACAATATAATTTTTCTGTTCTAGGGCTTTTTGACAATTTCCACGCAATGGCATGTTCACGACCACCTGAACCAACAATTAATACTCTCATTTTTCAACCCTTTCCAGTTTTAATGTTTAAAGTGGCGCATTCCTGTGAATACCATTGCAATCCCCAGCTCGTCCGCTTTTTTTATAGAATCTCCATCATTCATCGATCCACCTGGCTGAATAATGGCTGAGATTCCTGCGTTTGCGGCGACTGTTACGCAATCGTCAAACGGAAAGAAAGCGTCCGATGCAAGGACTGCACCCTTCGTATCACCCGTTGCCTGCCTGATAGCGTTTTCTACTGCCCAAATCCTGTTTACCTGACCTGGGCCAACCCCTAAGGTTCTCCCATCATTTGCGATCACTATGCCATTTGATTTAATATGTTTAACCACCTTCATGGCAAATTTCAGCTGTTCTACCCGTTGTATCCCATTGGCAAACCGCCTTTTTTTTGTACCACCTTTGATGCAATCCAGCACCACTTCCTTCATGAAATTGCCGATAGTTTGGGTTTGATGGAGCCGAGCCTTGAGCGAAAAGTC
>JBBRXC010000180.1:0-2252 GCA_038248745.1 Peptostreptococcales bacterium
ACCATTTTCCCCAAAAATAAATCCTGGTGTAATGAACACATTGGTTTTATCAAGAAGCTCTTCAACAAAAGCTTCACAATTTTTGACATTTTCCGGGAGGCGTCCCCATAAGAAAAGTCCGGCCTGTGATTTTTGAAAGGGACATCTGAGGAGTTCCATAATCTCCTCAACTATTTTTCTTCTTCTTACATATACTGAGTTTACCGTGTCGTACCATGATTCCGGATTGTTAAGCGCTTCAATGGCGGCCATCTGAAGTCCGAGAAACATCCCGGAGTCCATATTGCTTTTAACCTTCAGTACGTCAGATATATATTCAGCCGGACCGGCCAGCATGCCAATGCGCCAACCTGCCATATTATGCGATTTACTCAATGAATTGAGCTCCATGGCATTCTCTTTTGCACCATCCACCTTAAGAAGGCTTTTATAATCTTTATTGAGGATGAAGCTGTAAGGATTATCGTTGCAAAGGAGTATTCCATGTTTTTGAGAAAAAGCCACAAGCTTTTCAAAAAGTTCATATGAACCACTCGTACCTGTTGGCATATTCGGATAATTTACCCACATTAGCTTCACCCTGCTCAGATCAGTCGCTTCAAGTGTGTCAAGGTCGGGATGCCAGCCCTGCTTTTCAGTCAAAGCATAATTTCTGACAATCCCGCCAACGAGGTTCGTAACAGACGAATAGGAGGGATATCCCGGATCGGGAACAAGAACTTCGTCGCCCGGATTTACAAAAGCCATGCTGATGTGCATTATTCCTTCCTTGCTTCCCAGCAGTGGCAGAATCTCATTATCGGGATTGAGTTCCACTGCAAAATATTTTTTATACCAGTCTGCAAAGGCTTTTCTTAAAGCGGCAATTCCGGTGTAGCTCTGGTATCCATGCGATGTTGGTTTTTGAGCTGCTGCAATGAGCGCAGAAACAGTGTTCTCTGACGGAGCCTGATCGGGGCTTCCGATACCGAGGTTAATTACATCCAGTCCCTCACGGCGCATTCTTTCTATTTGAGCCAGCTTCCGTGAAAAATAATATTCCTGTACATTGCCTGTACGGTGGGCAGGTTTAACTTTCATATATCATGTCTCCTTTAAAATACACACCAAGGATCTCTAAATTGCTGGTATACTTATCAAGTACTCTTTTAATTACGTCTGATTTGACGTTTTTTCCCAGCTCTAGATCGAGATAAAACATATATTCCCATTCGCCATTCAGTCTCGGTACCGACTGGATCTTCGAGAGGTTGATATCAAGTTCGGCAAGCTTGTTTAAAACTGCAGCCAGGGACCCTGGTCTATGACTTGTCGAAAAACAAATCGAAACCTTGTTGCCTTTCTTATTACCTTGTTCTTCTTTTCCTACAACAAGAAATCTTGTATAATTCTGTTTGTATGTTTCAATGCCCGCAGCCAGAATATCGAGTCCGAAAATTTCTGAAGCTCTTGAAGACGCAATTGCCGCTACATTATTGATTTTATTTTCACTTATTATCCTTGCACTTGTTGCTGTATCTTCACTCTCAATAAGTGTTATTCCAGGGTGCTGATTCAGGAATGCCATGCATTGTGACAGAGCTATAGGATGGGACCTGATCTCCTTTATGTCAGCAATTGTTTGTCCCGGCATAGCCATCAGGTTTTGTACTATCCTCAGGTTTTGTTCACCAAGGATCTTCATCCCCGATTCTCTGATAAGAGTATAATTGTACAGAATACTTCCCGATCTTGCATTTTCTATAGCCATCACGGCGAAGTCAGCACCACCGGCAAGAAGTGTATTCAGGGTGAGATCAAATGTAGAACATGGCACAATATCAATATCGTCATAGCTAAAATATTGTATGGCAGCCACTTCGTGGAAACTTCCTTTCTCTCCCTGGATCGAAATTTTCATTTTTCTAATCGTATTAAATAAGAAAGGGCCCCTTTGAGGGACCCTTGATATCATATAATTTTAATTATCTGTATACAAAAATCCCTTTATCTGTTTTTAAAATAAAAATAGAAGAAAGAGATAAAATATGTGTATACAAGATTCATTTGCCGTGTAATCAGGATACAAAAGTAATGGATTTTTTAAAAAAACAAGCAAAAAGGAAGAAAAACTATAAAAATTAAAGGGAAATTCATAAAAGCAATAACTTTTTAAGTAGGAATAGGAATAGCTGGACTTACCCTCCCGATCAGGCCATAGCCGTTAAGCAAAGTTCGCTGCCCAATCTGCTGTTGACTTTGCCTGGCCTCTC
>JBBRXC010000181.1:0-2229 GCA_038248745.1 Peptostreptococcales bacterium
GCCATAATCATCATTTTACCAGGTTTGGTTTTAATGGTTCTGAAAAAATCTCCCATTTTCCCCTTTGCGGCAGCAATCCCGATACACCAGATGGCACTTACTGTGTCATTGATGGCGCTTCCAAGAGCACCAATCATAAAGGTAATAACGAAAGCTGATAGCAATGCTGTGTTTGGTCCGTACCAGTCTGCCCAAACTCCGTTGGACATCCCAAGAGTAATAAAAGCTGAGTAGAGGCCGTAACACATACCTGAAAGGATGGCTACAAAAATACCTTTTTTGAAAAATTTAGATGATAGCTTGTTCTTAGCAGCTAATGCTACAGCATTCGGTGCTCCTGACTTTTCATTCATAAATAATAATTCCTTTCCTTTAATTATTTTGTTTACTACAGTATACGGCTTTCCCTATAGGTCAATGTCAACAGCTATTTTCAGTTTATTTATGTTTTTTTGTGTTGACATTTTTTCCGGTATAAGCTTTGTTATGGGCTCAGCAAAAAACCCCTATAATTCGAAGGTTACCAAACGAAACCTTTAAAGTATAGGGATTTCTTTTTTTCTATGCATGCTCCAGAAACTGAACTCGCTAAATATTTTTCAATAGGGCCGAAACATTTTTTTGCGAAAAATCCTCTTTGAAGTTATTTAAGTATTCAAAAAATTAATAAACATTCCCCCTAGGGGAATGTTTATTATATAAATTGCCATATTGACTATCTAAAAATCTTAACCATGATTTCCGTTACAAAATCTTCTTTTTTCCTGGTGGTCCAGTAATCCGTCACATATCTTTCATAAGATTCTACCGCACATTGATAGCCATGTGTCTCTGCCCAATCCATTATTTTCTGATAGGTTTCATTAATCGTTTCATGGGCGCCGATATGATAACAAGCTGCCATCATACATCCACCAAATTTTTTTATTTCATTTTCACAACAAGGGGTTATTGTCTTTTGCATGATATTTACTTTGTCACATTTGCCGTCCATTCGATCTTGAAAATTAGGGAAGTTAATCATCACAGGACCTGTAATAGCATTATTTATACTTTCAATATAATTTGTAAAATCAATATTGATGATGGATTCCATATAATTATAGTTGAATTCCTGTTTCATAAAGCAATAATCTGATGTGTCCACATATTTAACAGCCACCTCAGTAACCCCATTTTCTATGACCATCTCTGCTTCCAAGATCAGTTCATACCAGTCCTTTACCGAGGTGTATTTTTCAAAGGTTTTTTTCTCAAGTTCCTTCAGTTCTTCTATTTTCTTTCTAAAAGCTTTTTCAATTTCTGAATAAGCATTCCCTTCTAAAGATTCTTTCATTTCATCCAGCTTAAATCCCATCTGCTTATAATATTTGACGATTGGTACAGCCAGCAATGTTTTTCGTGTGTAATATCTATAGCTATTGTCATCACATATCATATCAGGTGAGATCAATCCAATTTCGTCATAAAACCGAAGCGCTTTTTTTGATATGTTACAAATCTTACTGACTTCTCCTATTGAATAGAATTCTTTATCCTGCATGAAAATCACCTCCCTCGGTTTTACTTATAACCGAACTTTCCTTGTACCCCTACAAAAGCTTGCTTATAAATCGCCATGATTTCTTCTTTTGTTGCCTGAACAGGATTGGTTGCAAGGCAAACATCCTGCAGTGCTTTTTCTGCAAGCTGTTCAAAATCTTCAACCTTAGCCCCTATTTCACTAATGTTATTGGGCATCCCAATGGCCTTGTTTAATTTTAAAATATATTCTGAAAGCTTTTCAGCCCCAATCTCCGGGCTGAATTTCCCATGAAAAAGTTTCAACTCTTTTCCAATCTCCATATAAAGGGGGCACCCTTTTGCTCCGTTAAATTTTATCCCATAAGGCAATAGAACTGCATTGCTGACTCCATGTGGAACATGATACAACGCACCCAACTGATGTGCCATCGCATGTACGATTCCCAATCCAGCATTTGAAAAAGCCATACCTGCTAAGTATTGAGAATAAGCCATCCCATCCCTTGCTTCCACATTCTGTCCGTCTTCATAGGCCACGACAAGATATTTGTCAGCCAGTTTAATGGCTTCCATCGCAGTGCATCCAGTCAGATAATTTCTCTCCGTAGAAACAAAAGCTTCGATTGCATGGGTCATGGCATCTATCCCCGTTGCTGCTGTTAATGTTTTTGGCATATCCATCATTAATGTGGTATCATCTACAGC
>JBBRXC010000182.1:0-2186 GCA_038248745.1 Peptostreptococcales bacterium
ATCACGGTGGATGGCGCGGATGCAAAGGATTTGGATGATGCCATTTCATTAAGCCGACTGCCCAATGGGAATTACCTGTTAGGCGTTCATATTGCTGATGTAAGCCATTATGTGGCAGAAGGTGGACATTTAGACAAAGAAGCGTTAAAAAGGGGTAATAGCGTATATTTGATTGATCAGGTGATACCTATGTTACCTACAGTGCTGTCCAATGGGGTATGCAGTTTAAATGAAAAGGTTGACAGACTTACACTTTCAATTGATATGGAAATTAATGGGGAAGGAAAGGTTGTAAACCATGCTATTTATGAAGCTGTTATTCACTCGGCTGCAAGAATGGTTTATTCTGATGTTTCAGATATTATAGAAAATAAAAGTGTTGATTTGATTTCAAAATATACGTACATTTATGAAGAAATACTTTTGATGGATGAGCTTGCTTTAATCCTAAGGAAAAAAAGAAGTGACCGAGGAAGTTTAGACTTTGATTTTGATGAAGCATATATTACTTTAAATAAAGAAGGCATTCCTACAAGCATAGAAATTGCTGAAAGAAGGGTTGCTAACAAAATAATCGAAGAGTTTATGCTATTAGCAAATGAAACGGTAGCAGAGCATTTCTATCGTTTAGAGGTTCCATTTGTTTACCGAATACATGAGAAGCCTTCCTTGGAAAAAATGGAAGAATTCCAGGCATTTATAAAAGGATTTGGACTAACATTAAAAGGATCCCTTGAAAATATTCAGCCAAAACAGCTTTCTGAAGTTTTGAAAAAAGTTGAAAACCAAAGCTATGAAAATGTTGTGAACACAATTATGCTTCGCTCAATGAAAAAAGCATTTTATGGTGTGGAATGTGAAGGCCATTTTGGGCTGGGAGTCAAGTTTTACTGCCATTTCACCTCCCCAATACGAAGGTATCCAGATTTAATGATTCATAGAATAATAAAAGAGTCTTTGAATGGGAAACTCAGTGATACTCGAATAAAATCATTGAAAAAGAGTGTGATGGAAGCCTCTTCCATAGCTTCTGCAACAGAAAGAAAAGCACAGGAACTTGAAAGAGCTGTAGAAAAACTGAAGAAGGCAGAATACATTTCAAAACACATTGGAGAAACTTTTGAGGCAATCATAAGTGGCGTCAGCAATTATGGATTTTTCGTTGAACTGCCAAATACAATAGAGGGTATGGTCAGAGCCTCCTCCTTAACGGATGATTTTTATGATCATGAGCCACAGAATTACAGATTGATTGGCAGGGACAAACATAAAGTGTATGCACTTGGGGATAAAATAACCATAAAAGTTAAAGAAGTGAACATAAAAGACGGAGAAATAGACTTTACAGTAGCAAGCCCATTATAAGCAGCCGACATTGGGTTTGTGAAATTATTAACCATTGAAATCCGTGGGTTTATGAATTTGAGGCTGTGGATAACTCTGAATAAATTGAATAATTAGGTTGAAATAAATAAACTGGTGATTGCTGTGTAAATTAGGATACACAACGATCACCAGCTTTTTAATTTCATATCTCTATAAACCCTGCAATTGCAGGTGATTAGGTTAGATTAGATTGTACTATATTTACTTATCCACAGTTCAGCTGTGGATAACATATTTTATGAATGACTGATTGCAAGGGTTCCATGAAAATGAAGCCCAATGCCGGCTGCTTATAATGGGCTTATTTTTCTAGATTCCAGAAATATGGGGTAAACAGCAGAAGGACTGTCATCAATTCAAGTCTTCCAACGATAAGCATAAAGCTGATAAACAGTCGGATTGGTGGACTGAAAATACTGAAATCAGCTGTAGGGCCAAGTTCACCAAAGGCAATGCCAGTATTGGATAATATCCCTGCAGCTGCAGTTAAAGTAGTCGTCATATCCAGATTGTCGAGGGAAAGAACCAATGCTGTAAACAGGTAGATCATCAGGTAAAGCATCGCAAAGACTGTAATAGAGGCTACCATTTCAGCACTGACAACACTTTTACCAAATCTTACTGCAACTACTGACTTAGGGTGTAATCTCTTGCGGAATCCTCTTAATACCAGCTTGAGAATGACGACGAATCGAATTACTTTGAAAGAACCTGACGTAGAGGCCGCACAACCGCCGATAAACATTAAGGTAAAAAGTATGAATTGAGTAAAAGGTGGCCATAAAGTGTAATCTGCAAGG
>JBBRXC010000183.1:0-2151 GCA_038248745.1 Peptostreptococcales bacterium
AAAATATCTGACTGAAAAAGGAGAAAAAGTCGGATTTCTTCAGGTTCATCTTTACAGACCTTTTTCTGCCAGTCATTTGTTTGCAGCAATGCCGAAATCTGTTAAAAAACTTACAGTCATCGACCGGCTGAAAGAAATAGGTGCTGTTGGGGAACCCCTATATGAGGATGTTTGTACAGCTTACGTTAATGAAACGGCTAGACCTGAAGTGCTTGCCGGAAGATATGGATTATCCTCGAAGGACACAACACCAGCACAGATTAAAGCCATATTTGACAATATGAAGCTTTCATCGCCGAAAGATCATTTTACAGTGGGCATTGAAGACGATGTCACATTTTTATCTCTGCCCGTGGGGGAGGAATTAACCGCAGAACCTGCAGGAACAATTAGCTGTAAATTCTGGGGGCTAGGTTCAGATGGTACAGTAGGTGCCAACAAAAATTCAATTAAGATTATAGGAGAATACACAGATTTGTACTGTCAGGCATATTTTGAATATGATACAAAGAAGTCTTTTGGCATCACCAAATCCCATCTGAGATTTGGTAAATTACCAATCAGCTCAACTTATCTAGTAAAGAAAGCAGATTTTGTGGCATGTCACAATGAACATTATCTGGAAAAATATGATATCGTTTCGGAAATAAAGAAAGGCGGTACATTCCTAATCAACTGTGACTGGACGCCAGAGCAGTTGGAAGAAAGGCTTTCAGGAATAGTAAAGAAATATATTGTGGAAAATGATATCAATGTATATATCATTGATGCCAATAAATGTTCTCAGGAATTGGGGCTTGGAAATCGTTCGAATATGGTGCTTCAATCAGCATTTTTCAAACTTTCCAAGGTGATTCCAATAGAAGATGCCATAAACTACATGAAAGAAGCTGTAGAAAAAACTTATGGAAATAAAGGTGAAAAGATCGTAAAAATGAATATGGATGCCATTGACGCTGGTGTAAATGCATTGGTGAAAATAGAAATCCCTGCAGGCTGGAAGAATGCCGCTGATGAGTTTACGGCATCTGAAAAAAAACTTCCAGATATCATTAAAAACATTTTGATCCCAGTGAATGCACAAAAGGGAGACAGCCTTCCTGTGAGTGCATTTATGAATATGAAAGACGGTACCATGCCCCTGGGAACAGCTGCCTATGAAAAGAGAGGAATCGCGACAGATCTCCCAGTATGGAATAAGGATGAATGCTTGCAATGCAACCAATGCGCCTATGTGTGCCCTCACGGTGTCATCAGGCCTTTCCTTCTGGATAAAAAAGAATCGGAGAATGCACCCGAGGGTTTTGAAAAAATTAAAGCCAATGGCAGCGCTTTTGCCGGTTATGAATATTCTGTTCAGGTCAGTACACTTGATTGTACAAGTTGTGGTTGTTGTGTGGTGGCATGTCCAAAGCCGGGAAAAGCGCTTATCATTAAATCAGCAAAAGAGGTGTCAAGAGATCAGACGAACTGGGAATATGCACTTTCAATAGAAGAGAAAACCAGTCTAATCGACATAAAAACTGTAAAAGGTAGCCAGTTTAAAAAACCGCTACTTGAGTTTTCAGGTGCCTGTGCGGGCTGTGGAGAAACGGCCTATGTGAAATTACTTACGCAGCTTTATGGGGATAAGATTTACATTGCAAATGGAACAGGTTGTTCGCAAGCATGGGGAGCAGCCATGCCAGGAATGCCTTACACAACAACGAAGGAAGGAAAAGGACCGGCTTGGTCAAATTCTCTATTCGAAAATAACGCTGAATTCAGTTACGGCATGTGTCTTGCTGTCAAACAGCAGAGAGAATCTGTTGCCATGGATATTAAAAAATTATCTGAAAAAGTAGACGAAAATTCAGAAGTTGGCAAGGCAATCACAAAATGGATTGAATCCTACGAAAAGTTGGAAGAATCTGCTGTTGATTCAAAAGCACTAGTTGAAGCAATCAGTAAAGCGAATTTTACAGATGTAGAAAAGAAAACAGCTGACATGATATTGATGAAGAAAAAACATCTATCCAAGAAGACCTTGTGGATGGTTGGTGGTGACGGATGGGCTTACGACATAGGATACGGAGGTTTGGATCATGTATTCGCTATGGGTGAAAATGTAAATGTACTAGTGCTTGATACTGAAGTTTATTCAAATACAGG
>JBBRXC010000184.1:0-2111 GCA_038248745.1 Peptostreptococcales bacterium
GCGGCGTTCTGAGATTGATTATTTGCTCCAGAATCTGTTGCATTTCACCGTCTGTGAGCGGGTAATCGTTCAGACGGTCAATCCCCCGGTTGTTTTCGAAGAGAATGCTTGCCCAGTTTTGGAGCAAATCTTCTTCGGTAGGGTATTTTATCAGCTTTTGCTCCCAGCCTTTTTTTGAGAGGATATCGATGAAAGCTTCTTCAAACTCAGCTTCTGTTGTGAATGTCATGGTATTTAAACTCTTTTATGGGTAAGCTTGAAGAAATGTCAAACAAACATTTTTTCAAGCATCGCTTTTTTAATATTCTTTAGCTTTTCTAACTCTTGTTGACGAAGGCTTAGCAGATCATCGAGATGCTTGAAATAGCTGCCAATCTTTTCTTGCTCTTCTTTGCTTGGAGCTGGAATTAGAACACTTTGCAGATTCACCATTGTTAATGCTTTTTGATTAGATCCTGCTGCACTCTCTAAAACTCGTTTTTTCCCAATTCCATCACCAATATAAACATTCAAATAATTTGGATTAATTTTAATATCGCTCAACCATATTAAATTTCCATCCTTAAAATAAAATGGTAAATTATCACAGACTAAAAAAGAATTTCCAAGAGTCCCTACAGCAGTGAGAAGTATATCTCCAATTTGAGGTACTCCATATTTATCTTTTAAATCCTTAAAATACTCTTCAGAAATATACAGCACGTCTTCTAATATTGAAGAACTCCCCAATTTTGAAATTTCTGTACCTCTAAAAAATGGTATTCCAGTTTCCACATAATCTTCTCTATGAACTCGCTTGCTGGAACCCAATTTTGCTACATCCCCCAACTTACTTTCTTCCCATGCCTCCGTAAACCCTTTGAAACGAATTTCGGGAATAGTTGCACCATTTTTCGGAAACATTTTTTCAAGCATCGACTTTTTTACATTTACCAGCTTGTCATACTTACGCTGATGAAGGGTGATCAAGGTATCGAGTTGTTTGAAATAGGTGCCGATTTTGGATTGTTCTTCATTTTTTGTCGTTGAAACAACTGCCTTTGATAAATCATTAGAATTAATTGAGTCAAATGTTGATCCTGCAGAAAACTGATTCCAATAACCATTTTCATTCATTCTTTTTAGTGACTGAAAGATAAATTCGTTTCCTTTTATTGCAGCTACACCTCGCCCTATTACCACATTATATGCCGTTTTCCCAACTTCTCCGACTGGTGCACGCACACTCATTATCAAATCTTCTGCATCTGCAGTTTTGGTTACTTGCTTCGTCCATACACGAGGAACAACCTTACCATTTTTCATGTCTGCATTACCTTGTACCAGAATATGGTATTCAGGATTATCTGAATAATTTTCACCATTCGGGGATTGCCCCATGGTAATTTTGACTATTTCTCCCAATTCACTTTGTTCCCAATCATCACTAAATCCCTTAAAACGAATCTCCGGTATTTTCTTTTTCTCAGCCATCTTATTCCCCTTTTAATAATGACTGAAATTCACTTAGACCTTTTGTGTCAAACTCATTGCCCGTAAGATCATCAATCAATGAGGCTAACTCAGTTTCGGTTTCGTGTATCTCTTCTACCACGGCTGAATAAGTAGTGGCGTATTTTTCTGAAAGAGCCGCTACTTTGGCAGTCAGTTCATGGATAAGCACCGTGGGCAGATTATTTAATGCGATCACAAACGGTGTAATCCATTTGAGTTCAAGCAATTCAAACACCTGCTCATCGATAAGCTGCTCAATGGTTTCTTTTGTTAGCAGATGTAGCTTTGCTGTTTCTAAGTAAAGTTGTTTTTTGAGTTCTTTTTCTTCGGCAAATAGTTCGCTGACTTTGACAATTTTTGCTTCGTAGGAATCCGCTGTCAAGGCACCGTTTTTCTTCTTATCCGCTTGTATCTGCTTTGCCTCTTTAGCAACAGCCGCAGCTACAAAACCGTCCATTGCATCATTTACTGTGTCTCTTTCTTTTTCTTCCTCCGAAAGTGAGTCGAGAATTTCGTCGTATTCGGCAGTTATTTCTACCAGGCGGCTTTCTATCTGCTTCAAGTGCTGTAACTCATCTTTCAGGTAAGTCTCCTGAACCAATTCAAATGGCATAATA
>JBBRXC010000185.1:0-2096 GCA_038248745.1 Peptostreptococcales bacterium
CCTGTAGATTCCCAACAGGCAAAAATGGAAAAACCAACAAGCTTGAACATGCAGATGACCATCCCGGGAGATGTTGAAATTGTTAAAGACTTTATTAAATTTGATCGTTCCAGACTTTTAGCGTATAAACATGAAAACGGGTTTGCAATGAGCGATTAAGATATACTTTTTATAAAAGAATATTTCGAAAAAAAGGAAAACAGAAATCCGACCATTACAGAACTAAAGGTCATTGACACCTACTGGTCAGACCATTGCAGGCACACCACATTCCTGACGGAATTAAAGGATATAGAAATTCAAGCAGGCAGTAATACAGCATGCATCAAGGAAGCCTTTAATGAGTACCTTGATATGAGAAAAGATGTTTACGCAGAGAATGAAAAAAATAGAGACATCACCCTGATGGATTTGGCTTGCATCGGCACCAAGTATTTAAAGAAAAATGGGGCGGTGAATGATCTAGATGAATCAGATGAAATAAATGCTTGTAGCATCAAGACAAAGGCTGTTGTCGATGGCAAAGAAGAAGACTGGATTGTTATGTTTAAAAACGAAACGCATAATCATCCGACAGAAATTGAACCATTTGGCGGCGCCGCAACCTGTCTTGGGGGGGCAATCAGAGACCCACTTTCGGGGAGAGTATATGTTTATCAGGCAATGAGAGTCACTGGATCTGGCGATCCGAGAACACCTGTGAAGGATACAATTCCAGGCAAATTGCCTCAAAGTAAAATTACCAAGGGAGCCGCCGCTGGCTACAGTTCTTATGGAAATCAAATAGGGATTGCAACGGGTCAGGTAGCAGAGATCTATCATCCTGGTTATGTGGCAAAACGGATGGAAGTTGGCGCAGTCATAGGTGCTGCCCCGGCGGCAAATATCAGAAGGGAAAACCCGCAACCTGGGGATGTGATCATCCTTGTTGGTGGAAGAACCGGGCGAGATGGGTGTGGCGGTGCGACTGGATCCTCAAAGGAGCATACAGAAGAGTCTATTTTCAACTGCGGTGCCGAGGTGCAGAAAGGAAATCCTCCTGTAGAGAGAAATATACAAAGACTTTTCCGAAGAAATGAAACGACAAAACTGATTAAAAAATGTAATGATTTTGGTGCAGGTGGAATAGCTGTTGCAATAGGAGAACTGGCAGATAGTCTAGATGTAAACCTTGATTTGGTGTTGAAAAAATATGAGGGACTTGATGGAACCGAGCTTGCCATATCTGAGTCTCAGGAAAGAATGGCAGTTGTTGTAGAAGACAAAGATGTGAATGGTTTTCTGGCTTTAGCGGAAAGCGAAAATCTTGAAGCGGTTGCTGTGGCAAAGGTAACTGATTCGGGCAGATTTAGAATGTTTTGGAGAGGGAAACTGATCCTTGATTTAAGCAGAGATTTTCTGAATACCAACGGGGTAAAACAGCACGCAAAAGTATGCATAAAAGATTGTTTTAAAATAGAGGCTGCTAAAAATGATTGCAAAATACCATTAGAGTATTTGGATGAGTTGAATTGTTGCTCCCAAAAGGGACTGATAGAGAAATTTGACAGCACGATTGGTACGGGAACTGTCATGATGCCGCTAGGAGGGAAATACCAGCTTTCGCCTTCTTTGGGGATGGTGGCGAAGTTACCTGTCACAGAAGGAGAAACGGAGACTTCTACCCTAATGACTTATGGTTTTGATCCTCAACTATCCAGCATGAGCCCTTTTCATGGCGCTCTTTACGCAGTAATAGATTCAGTCACGAAGCAGGTAGCGATGGGAAGTAGGTTTGACAGCGTCCGATTGACTTTCCAGGAATATTTTGAGCGTTTGGGCAGCAATCCAGAAAGCTGGGGGTTACCGTTTGCCGCTTTGCTTGGGGCATTGAAGGTGCAGAAAGAACTTGGTATTCCAGCTATTGGGGGCAAGGACAGCATGTCGGGAACTTTTATGGATATAAATGTTCCGCCAACATTAGTTTCTTTTGCAGTGAGTGTTATCGAAGCGAGGGACGCTGTATCCAGTGAACTGAAATTTGAAAAAAGTCATTTAATATACATGACAAATAAACGTGATAAAAATGGAATATTGGATTTTAATCAATATAAAAG
>JBBRXC010000186.1:0-2063 GCA_038248745.1 Peptostreptococcales bacterium
AAAAATACCTATACTTTTTCTTCCAGATATAGAATAGAAACGGATTCTACTCAATTCAGATATAAAAAGATTAAATGACATTATTTATGGGTTGACAACATGCATAAATTCAGGTTACTCCCCAGATTTTGAATGTGACCCATTACAATACCTATGAATACAGGTGGATATAAAATCAGAAATCCTGAAGGCATCCATTTTATAACTTTTGCTGTAGTTGAATGGATCGATGTATTTACAAGGAAGGAGTATCAGGATATTATACCGGAAAGCCTACATTTCTGCTATAAAGAAAAAGACCTTTAAATACACGGATGGTGCATTATGAGCAATCATATACAGTTGGTACTATCAGCTAAAAATGATGATACAAGTGATATTCTAGGAGATTTTAAAAAATTTATTCGTGTCCTGAGTTACAAACTCAGGATAGCCATTATTTTTCTTTAGAGGACTAAGGACAGCAGGGAAAAACTGATAGTAGTATATTCAGGTATAGTTGCATTGGTAAACTCAGGAACAGGGTTCGCATTGGGGCCGAAATATTTGGGCGAATACCTTACTGCCTGCGCAAAGGCATTCGGAAATGCGAAGAGTAATACCAGGAAAATTGCAACTTTTCCCTTTGTCATCATTGGTTTTTTTTAAGTGTTAAAAAACTGAACCCATAGCATCTGATCTATTTATGTTTAAGCAGGAAATTAAATGTATCAGCCTGAATACCAATTCTGAAAACCGACAGATTCCGGGCAAACCAGATGTTGTAATAATCCTGTCCATAGTAATACTGTGTAAAAAAAGTTACATCTGCCAGCAAAGCCGGCCTGAATGCCAAAGTCCACGATGTGGTAATTCTGTTAAATAAATCCCAAGTTTTGGCTTCGGCCATATCTCCCAATATGAGACTATTTTTTACGGTTAATCGTAAGGATGAGTGCTTTCTGCCATTCAGAGTACTTGTTTCAACACCAAGTTTTCGCAATGATTCAGGCAATGTTATAATGGATTGTATTTCCTGATTGATACGAAAAATTCCGTATTTCCCCTTTATTTCCTCGGCTTGTTTATAATTATATGTTAACGAGAGTTTAAGGTAGTCGGTTACAAAACCTTTATTGGCAGGAACTCTGCTGAAAAAAGGCCCCGCTTCGATAAAGTTGGTTGAGAAATCCCCATCATAAGTGTTTATTTGATGCGTGATGCTGTCGGCAAATAATCCACTTTGCCCGTTTGAGTGGTGGCACCAGGAAACAAAGAAGAACTGTTTCTTCATTTTTGAGTCCAGCCTGCCTACGTTCATATATAGTGTGGCCCGTGGCATATACGAAGGTGTCCGGATTGGAAGCGAGCGCTCGTTATACATCCGGATGATAATTTTGGTCGAAATTTCAAGCGCCCAGCGCGTGTTTTGATTCAACCGCAGCATATAATAAGGAACAATGGATGCTTCGAACATCAGTGGTTCGATATTTCCGGCTCCTCCAAGTATAGTTATATACGATGTTTCGTGGCTCGCATCTATTGATTCCAAAAATGAGAGGTTCCGGTTGTTGACCAAATCTACTATGTCCTGACCAAATAAGTCATCAGCCTGAAAAACTGAGATCCCCAAAACCAAAACAATAAAACAGGTTTTTAAAGACCAACACTTTATTTCAGGTATTATTCGCGGGGTTTGCATGATTGATTATTTTTTTGATGATATCATTCTCTCAACTCACATATTGTATACAAGCGGTATTTTGAATGGCAGATTTTGATGTATCGTTTCAGCAAAATGAGAGATGACCAGTTTTTCTATCCTTTCGAGATTAAGGGTAACATGGAAGAGCGAACTAATCAACCTGTTTATCTTTTCGTCTTTTGCTATTATTAATGAAACCAGCTCTTTGTTAACTCTTATTTCATTGATAATGAACCAGGTGATAAGTGTCATGTTTTCCCGGATATCTTTCTCCTGGCCAAAACCAGGATTGAATTGGATCTTGTGTCGAAACTCATAACTATTCAGAAAATCAAAAACCAGGGTCAGGTTGTTTTTAAGGACAAGCGCATACATATTT
>JBBRXC010000187.1:0-2051 GCA_038248745.1 Peptostreptococcales bacterium
GTTAAATTCATCTGCAATAGTTATCACAATACCACCTTTTGCGGTACCATCTAGCTTTGTTAATATAAGCCCAGTTAATTTGGTAATTTCCCCAAACTCTTTTGCCTGAGAGACAGCATTTTTACCGGTAGTTGCATCCAGCACAAGTAATGTTTCTCTGGCTGCTTCCGGATATTCTCTGTCAATTACTTTATTCATTTTTTCAAGTTCTATCATTAAATTCTTCTTGTTTTGCAGCCTACCTGCAGTATCACAAATAAGAACATCAATTTTTCTAGCTTTTGCAGATTGTATGGCATCAAAAATAACTGCTGAAGGATCTGCGCCCTCCTGATGACGAATCACATTTACGCCTGCTCTGCTTCCCCAAACTTCAAGCTGTTCACTTGCCGCTGCTCTAAAAGTATCTGCTGCTGCAAGAAGAACTGTTTTGCCTTGGTTTTTAAATACCTTTGCAAGCTTTCCAATGGAGGTTGTTTTCCCTCCTCCGTTCACGCCAATCATTAAAATAATTAAAGGTGTCGTTTGGATCAATGAATGCCGTTCTTTTTTATCAACAAGCTCAGTGATAATTTTCTGTAACTGCTCTCTAACAACTTCTGGCGTTGAAATATATTGTTTTTTTATATCATCTCTTAATCTTTCTGTAATTTTTAATGTGGTTTCCATACCAATGTCAGCTTGAATTAGAATCTCCTCAAGTTCTTCCAATAATTCTTCATCAATAGTAGGTCTCCCCAATATTGCATCCCCGATTTTCTGGGAAAGAGTGCCGAAAAATGATTTTTTCTGAAATGCCGCCATATTTTTTTCCCCTTTACAAATCAATTTTATCCCCAAGTTTTAAGGATATTACTTTTGAAATACCTTGCTCAGGCATTGTTACACCATATAGTATATCTGCATGTTCCATGGTTGCCTTTTGATGTGTTACAAGGGTAAATTGAACATCTTTGAAATTCTTAAGATACCTTGCAAATCTATCAATATTTGAATCATCCAGTGCTGCTTCCACCTCATCTAAAATACAGAATGGTGTCGGCTTTGCTTTTAGCACGGCAAACATCAATGCGATGGCAGTCATGGTTTTTTCTCCACCTGAAAGTAAATTTAAATTCTGGAGCTTTTTTCCAGGCGGCTGTGCAATGATCTCTATCCCTGATTCTAAAGGCCTGGTTTCATCTTCAAGCAATAATTGAGCATGGCCACCACCAAACATTTCCTGAAATACCATCTCGAAATTTTCAACAACCTTATCAAAACTTTCTTTGAATCTGGCTCGGATAATTTTATCCATATCTTCAATGATTTTTCTTAAACTGTCAACAGCGCTTACAATATCATCTCTTTGCACGGTTAAAAATTCATAACGTTCACTAACGGCTTCATATTCCTTGATGGCGCCTACATTGACTTCCCCCAGTTCTTTTATTCTACTTTTAATTTCCCTACTCTCTTTGACCGCGGTATTCATACTGAACTCTTTTTTCTTGAATTCAATAGCTTTGATATAAGAGACTTCGAACTCTTCCCACAACTTGTCTTTATACCCTTCAAGCTGTGTTTCGTTTTTTGCTTGTTTAATTTCCAACTCATACTTTTGGCTTTGAAGACGGCTCAATTCCTCTTCAATCATGTCCCTTCGAAGTGTTTTTTCGTTTATGCTGCTGTTTAGTTTTCCTCTTTCTTCTATTAGCTCCCCTAAAAACTCTTCCAGGTTGCTTTTTTCTTGTTCCTTTTCTGCAACCACATCTTCTATATTAACATGACCGGAAATCAAATTTTCTTTTTCCGCTTCTAGCCCTGCCAAGGCTGCTTCTTTAATTGATTTGTCGTATGAAAGCTCCTGCACTGAACGCTCTATTCTGTCAACAATCAACTCAAGATTTTTTTTCTCGCTTTCACATGTATTAACATCTATTCTAGCCTTAACGATCTCTTCATTGATTATTTCCAATTGTCTTTTTTTAACTTCATACGCCGTAATAAAACGTTCGATTTTTTCTTCTGTGTCAATAATTTCCGATTTTATTTGTACCACGTAACCATCA
>JBBRXC010000188.1:0-2040 GCA_038248745.1 Peptostreptococcales bacterium
GGGTTGGCTGACGGAAGAGGGGATGGCGGATTGTATTGCGGTCAGCCAGTCGTTGCCAGGAGTTATCGCAATCAATGCGGCTACTTACATCGGAAAAAGTAGAAAAGGATTTGCCGGGGCACTTGCCGCATCTTTTGGGGTGATTCTGCCCTCTTTTACAATTATCATCTGTGCAGTGATTTTTCTTGGCGCAGTGGGTCCGAACCATTACATTGAAGGCGCCTTTATCGGCGTAAAAGCGGCTTCCTGCGGACTTATTGTCTATGCGGCGTATAGACAGGGGAAGCAGGTTATTAAAGGCAAATTAGCCGTTTTAATTGCTGTGGGCAGTTTTGCTGTAGTTGCTTTTTTTGGCATTTCCGCTGTTTGGCCCATTATTCTTGGAGCTGCCGTAGGTTTCCTTTTCAGGAGGGCAAAATAATGGCTTTATTGAATCTATATATCATGTTTTTTACGATTGGAATATTTGGTTTTGGGGGTGGCTACGCCATGCTGCCCCTTATCTTTCAAAGAGTTCAGGAATTTGGGCAAATGAGCGCTCAGGAATTTTCTGATCTTGTTGCTCTTTCTCAGGTGACCCCGGGACCAGTATCAGTAAATGCGGCCACTTATGTGGGGTATCATTATGCAGGATTGCCGGGAGCAGTTGCTGCTACCTTAGGTATTGCAACGCCCTCCTTCATTCTTGTATTAGTGGTAATGGTTTTTATGGATAAATATTACAAAAGCAAAGGTGTTCAGGGTGTAATGAATGGCATTAAACCGGCAACTGTGGGTCTAATCGCATCGGCGGCTTTCTTTATCGGGAAAACCGTCATGGTCAACAGCCAGGCTCTTCCTGTGAGTACAATCGCCGGGATGTTTGAGTATTTAAATGTGTTGCCTTTCATTATATTTATAGGTACAATAATATTGATAGCGAAATACAAGGTGAACCCAATTATTATAACTTTAGTAATGGGAAGTATAGGAGCAGTATTATGTGGTTAGGTGGAGTTAGAGTCATCATATTAGATTCTAAAAAAAGAATTTTGATGCTAAAGCAGTGCCATGAGGAGAGAGATATCTGGATGGTGCCTGGTGGTGCTATTGAAGATGGGGAAAACGCGGAACAAGCAGCCATTCGTGAAGTAAAAGAAGAAACTGGCATAGACGCAAAAATCAAAGGATTGATCTGGCATGTGGAAGAGGTTTCTGAAACAAGAGGGCAGCGATTTGTGAATTTTTTTCTCGCAGAAATCGAGGGAGGACAACTTCATCTTGGAAGCGACCCTGAAAGGGGACAGGATGAACAAGTTCTCAGGGAACTGCGTTTTATGTCGAAGGAAGAGCTGCAGGAGTTACATGTGATTTATCCGGAGTACCTGAAGGATGAGTTCTGGGATTTCTGCAAACGAATTGAGTGTGCCAAAGAATATAATGCTTTTAAAGTTAGATAAGAATAGGAGAATAAAATGATAACAGTAAAAATTGAAATGGAAAACGGAGATGTAATGAAGGGAGAACTTTATCCTGAAATTGCCCCTGAAACAGTAAAAAACTTTGTGGAATTAGCAAAAAAAGGATTTTATGATGGCTTAACATTCCATCGTGTCATTCCTGGATTTATGATACAGGGGGGATGCCCGCAAGGCACTGGTACGGGAGGACCTGGGCATACAATAAAAGGTGAATTCGCAAAAAATGGATTTGAAAATAATTTAAAGCATGACAGAGGGGTATTATCAATGGCAAGATCCATGAGCCCTGACTCAGCTGGATCACAATTTTTTATCATGGCTGCAAATTCCTCGCACCTGGATGGACAATATGCTTCTTTTGGTAAAATTACAGAGGGACTAGATGTCATGGACAAAATAGTAAGCGTGAAAAGAGATATGTCTGATAAGCCAAAAGAACCTCAGAAAATGAAGTCTGTTACCATTGAAGAAATTGTATAAACTTTATAGAAAACTATAACTTGTAATATAATGGAAAAACCGAAAATTGTTGAAATACCAACATTTTTCGGTTTTTTTATGTGAAGATTGTGTGAATACA
>JBBRXC010000189.1:0-2014 GCA_038248745.1 Peptostreptococcales bacterium
CCTATTTCTTTCAGCCGGTCGATGACTGTAAGTTTTTTAACAGATTTCGGCATTGCTGCAAACAAATGACTGGCAGAAAAAGGTCTGTAAAGATGAACCTGAAGAAATCCGACTTTTTCTCCTTTTTCAGTCAGATATTTTACTGTTTCCTCAATGGTCCCGCTTACCGAACCCATTGCGATGATAACTCTTTCTGCATCTGGATCTCCGTAATAATTAAATAGTTTATAGGGGCGGCCTGTCAATCTACTGATATCATCCATGTACCCCTGTACAATTTCAGGAAGCCCATCATAGTCCTTGTTATTCGCTTCTCTGACCTGGAAATAAATGTCCGGGTTCTGTACTGTACTTCTCATAACCGGCGCTTCAGGATTAATCGCATTTTGCCTAAAATCTTCCAATGCTTCAACATCCAGCAGTTTATCAAAATCTTCATACGCAAGCGCTTCCACTTTCTGGATTTCATGAGAAGTTCTGAATCCATCAAAAAAATGCATAAACGGGATTCTTGCCTTAATAGCCGCCAAATGAGCTATTCCAGCAAGATCCATCACTTCTTGAACACTTCCTGACGAAAGCATGGCAAATCCTGTCTGCCTGCAATTCATCACATCCGAATGATCTCCAAATATTGAAAATGCATGGGTGCCTATTGTCCTTGCTGCAACATGTAATACCCCTGGGTGCCTTTGCCCTGAAATTCTGTGCATTGTTGGAATCATAAGCATTAAACCCTGTGAGGAAGTATAGGAGGTAGCAAGTGCTCCCGCCTCCAATGCGCCATGAACTGCACCTATCGCTCCTGCTTCTGACTGCATTTCAACAAGTCTTACCGTCTGCCCAAAAAGATTCTTTCTACCATTCGCCGCCCATTCATCGGTTTTCTCTGCCATCGGTGATGAGGGTGTAATAGGATAAATGCCTGCCACTTCTGTAAATGCATACGCCACATAAGCCGCTGCCTCATTCCCATCAACTATTTTTATGATTTTACTCATTTTTCCCTCCTTTAAGAGAATCGTATCTTTTTTTACATTTATATACTTATTTATACTTTTTTATATTCTTTCATAGTATTTTTTTTACGTAAAGAAGTCAAATAGATGGTGTTTCTTTAAAAGAAAACTTTCCCGTTTAAGTTTCTTGATATGAAAAGTCTTCCCTGGTAAAAGCCTCTCTTTATTTGATTTGTTTGAATATTCAAACATTTCCACATAGAGCTGTATTTTAAAGAAACTTTTGCCAAAAAACCCACTATATCAGTTAACGAAAGCCCCCATCTGAATGGGGGCCTTCAAGTTATTTTCTTATGAAACTGCTTTTTTTCAGAAATATTATTTAATAATCAGAATTGATTTTTTAGAATGATGAACCACTTTATTGGCAACACTGCCAAGAAAAGTTCTATATAATGTGGAGCTTATTCCATGTGAACCCATTATGACAAAATCAATATCCGTATTATTAATGGTTTTAATAATCTCATCAGCTGGAATGCCATATAAAACCTGAATGTCTACTTTGCCTTTCATTTCACCAAAGGATTCTTTGTACGCCGTCAACATATCAATTGCATTGGCTTTTTCAATATTATCATTAGGATCAACTGGGTTGCTCTGTGGAACAGCTGTTCTGAACCTCAGCGTTGCAATTCTTAGTCCTACTACATATAATAATACAACCTCACAGTTAAATACTTTGGCCAGTTTCTTTCCCTCTTCAATTGCTCTTTCTGAAAACTCAGAAGAATCCACAGGAATTAAAATTTTCTTCATTGATTTCACCTCCCATAATGAAACAACTAATGTGTTGATTTACTTTTACCCCGTGAACTACCACCCCTTATAGAAGAGGTTGGCTTCCTGGTCAATACTACTAACGCAGCAAGTTTACCCAGGCTCTAAGGACAGTACCTGCCCCGATTAGCATTATGTCTTCTATCACACTGCTAATTTTAGTAGATTGAGGCTTGCATTGTAGTCCCTGTCAATTTTTAATCCACATTCAGGGC
>JBBRXC010000190.1:0-1997 GCA_038248745.1 Peptostreptococcales bacterium
AAGTCTGAATTCAGATATAAAATCTTCGTTGCGAAATAAAAAGCTGAAAAATAGGCAATTGGTAGTATGTTTTTCCTGATACCTTTTATGATATAGTCACTCTTTGACACTGGTGTTTCATCACCTGAAGTTTGTGACAGAGCTTCCGATTCGTTTCTTTTTTCTGCCATAATAGTGAGATAGTTAATGAAGTAATGGCCAATGATTTTTATAATTGCAAAGCTTATAACTAGCGACGCCAAAAATATTAGGTAACTCAAAACCGTATTATGAAAATAAATATCGCTTAAAAACTGTGGCAAGATGATTCCCCCCTTTTGTATTGCATAAATATATCTGATTGTATTGCATAAATATATTTGATTATATTGAATTAATATATCTGAAATAGTTGTGGTCGCGAATATGTTAATAGTGTAACATTTAAGGTGTTAGCTTTCCACCCTTTTTCTTAATTTATCTGGCATGTACTAAATTTCACTGCTGTGTTTAGGCGCAGATACAGATTTACAATTGTTGTTAAAAGTAGTATAATAATTTAATATGTGCAAAATATTTAATGTATATGTTTCATTGTTTATTGGTATATTTATAATAATTATTGCAGAAGAAAGAGGTTTTTAAAAGAATGGGAGATCATTATACGATGACCATAGTAGTACTTATTATTCTGATAGCTTTTTCGGCATATTTTTCAGCTACAGAAACAGCTTTTACATCGTTAAACAGGATAAGAATGAAAAATGCGGCAAATGCAGGAAGCCGTCGGGCTAAAAAGGTTCTTCATCTGACGGAGCATTATGACAAATTGCTTTCGACCATTCTGATCGGCAATAACATTGTAAATATTTCTATGACAGCGCTTGCCACCTTGCTTTTTGTTGAGTTTTATGGCAAAGAGCTGGGAGCAACAATAGCCACGATTGTAATAACCGTAGTCGTATTGATCTTTGGGGAAATTTCGCCGAAGAGTCTGGCAAAAGAATCGCCTGAAAAATTTGCCATGTTTTCAGCACCGATTATTGAAGTTTTTATATTTCTTCTAACGCCAGTCAATATGTTTTTTACCCTTTGGAAGAAAATCCTGACAAAAATATTTAAAGTGAGTAAAGATAGAACTATTACAGAAGATGAACTGTTAATCATGGTTGAAGAGGCTGAGAATGAAGGCGGCATTGATGAGCAGCAGAGTGAGTTAATACAGAATGCAATCGAGTTTAGCGAATTGGAAGCTTTTGATGTGTTAACACCTCGTGTTGATGTTGAAGCCATAGATTTAGACAATACAAAAGAGGAAATCAGAGAACTTTTTCTTGAAACCGGGTTTTCAAGACTTCCAGTTTATGATGATACGATAGATAAAATAGCGGGTGTATTAAATCAGAAAGATTTCCATAATTACATATTAAATTCAGATAAAAATGTTTCGGAATATGTGAAACCAGTTGTTTTCATTTCCGGTACTGTTAAAATTGCTAGATTGCTTAAAAAAATGCAGAAGGCAAAAACCCATATTGCAGTTGTTGTAGATGAATATGGGGGCACTGAGGGAATTGTAACGATGGAGGATATTATTGAGGAACTGGTTGGAGAAATCTACGATGAGCATGATGAAATAACGTCACAGGAAATTGTGGAACAGCAGGATGGAAGCTATAGGGTCCTTTGTAGCACCAATCTGGAAAAAATGCTGGAGTATTTTTCGATGGATGATGAATTTAGTGATGTGATGACTGTCAATGGATGGGTTGTCATAGAACTGGACAAAATTCCCGAACCGGGGGATTCTTTCCAGTATAAAAACTTGAAGGTACGAGTGACAAAGGCAGAGGAACGAAAAGCTTTGGAAATAAATATAATTGATGAGAACAAGAAAGATAGTGAGGAAATGTAATGGGATTAATGGAAAAAATATTTGGGGATATCAACGAGAAAGAAGTAAAAAAAATAGAAAAAACAGTAGATAAAATAGAGACTTTCGATGTTGCAATGCAGGG
>JBBRXC010000191.1:0-1764 GCA_038248745.1 Peptostreptococcales bacterium
ACTCTGTATTTATAAGATAGTTCCAGCAACTTTTTTCTTCTGTCCAGGGACAGGATGACTCCTGTCGGGTCATGATAGCTGGAATTGACATAGATGAATTTTGGTTGATGTTTTTCAAGGATCGATTCAATATTATCACAAATCATGCCGTTCTCATCTAGAGGCAGCGTTATTATTTTAGCGCCGGCCAGTTCAATGGGTCTGTAAATATCAGGCGATACAGATTCTTCAAGGATTACTTGATCTCCCGGATTTAAAAGAAGCGTCACCAGAAAATCCAAGGCCTGATTGGTCTCAGAGAAGACTTGAATTTCAGAAGGATTTATAATAACTCCCTTATCCCTCATAAAAACCGAAAGCTGATGTCTTAATTCAGGGTCACCCTGGTATGGTGTATAAAAATAAGAGCTTTCTCTTCCTTCTAATATGATTTCAGAAATCACTCCAGCTATATCCTTTTTAGAATATATATCCGGAGAGGCTATGCCGCCTGCAAAGGAAATATTTTTCGGCCCGTAGGATTTAGAAAAAAGATCATCAAAGATTTTTTCAACATCCAGATATTCATCTTTTATCAGATTTTGCCAGTTCACATCTTTAGGCTTATTTGATGAAACCACATTGTTTCCATATTTATAGGTAATCATGTACCCAACTCCCTGCATAGACCTGGCAAGTCCATCTGCCTTCAGTTCATTATAGGCCTTTGTTACCGTGTTTCTATGAACATGGATTCTCTTGGCCATTTCCCGTTCGGATGGCAAAGGAAATCCATCCATCAATTCACCCTTGATAATTTTAATTTTAATCTGAAGTGCTATCTGTAAATGGAATGGTGTTTTCGAGTTTTTGTTGATATTTATTACCATAACTGTAAAATCCTATTCCTTTCAGATTTTTAATCCTTTTTCCTTTACTCTCTCATTTTAGACTAAAATTCCCATTCATTCAATAGGTCTTTATTAGGACGCCAACTTCAGTAATTTTATTATATGGCTTTAGCCCTTTATTAATTCAAAGTATATCTAAAAGGTATGTTTTTTTCTTGACTATTTTATATCCATATTTTATAATTAAAACATTAAGTTATTTCTCATTTGGGTTTTTAAAACTTTCTTTGACAAAAGCTATTACAAACCCACTAAGTTTGGAAGGAGGCCTACAGTATGAGGAAATTTCTCGTACATTCCCTTGTTTTTGTATTAGTAATCGCTGGCTTTACTTTTGCTCCAGCTTTAGCTCAAAATGTTGATGGCGTTTCAGCCGCAAGTCTTCCTTGGGTACAACCAGCACCAACATCAGCTCCAGCACCTGTAGTAGCAGGCGGAACCGGTGTCTATGTTGTAGTAAGCGGCGACACGATGGGCAAAATTGCCACTAAGTACAGCATGACTTTAGATAAATTGCTGGCCTTAAACCCACAGATAACAAACCGTAACCTGATTTTTGTAAACCAGAAGATTTATATATCTTCTGCTGCAGCCCCTGTTGCACCTACAGTACCTGTTGCACCCGCAAAAGATCCTGGGATTTACCCAGATGTGATTTCCAGTGCTTCTGTCAATCTTGCAACGCAAACCCAATTGCAGAATTCTTTGGGAGAAAAAGGAACCTGGATTACGACACTCGGTGGCAATGTCACTCTGACGAATGATCTTACCTGGATAGGTGATATCAGAAAAGAAGGAGCGACAGAACCGGCTAGAAAATTGGGTATCTACTATCATTCCTCGCCTAATATTGGCGGCGAGCAGGTGTTTACAT
>JBBRXC010000192.1:0-1667 GCA_038248745.1 Peptostreptococcales bacterium
GAAGGACGACAAACCTTTTCGTCTTTTTCTTCTTTTTATTAACAATAAACTTGCAACTAATCGTCAACAATGTTACTATTAATCATCTACTAAATATAACTAAGGGTGATTACATGGGCAGAATGACAAAGACATCAAAAGAGAATCTTCTGGTTGCCGATAAGATCGTTATTGAAGAAAAGATCGGTTTTTGTACCGTTCGTGTTGAGTTAAAAGGCAATGCTGCATATCTGCAAGATTCTGCTTCAATCCTGCATTACGAATCAGTCCAAAAAGCCCGACGAGCTGTAAAGCGCATCCGCCCGGATCTCGAACCAACTACCATTTGACCAAACAAGCCGATCTTCTCCAGGTCGGCTTCCTTTTCTGTCAGTGCAACAAAAATGATTCGCTTCTTCATCGGGAAATTAACACGGATGAATTTCAATCAACCACACAAGGGAGGCCTTGCGCGATAGCGAAGGCCCTTGCCGCAGGGATGCGTTTTTTGCATCCCCTCAAGCGGTCCCTGCTTAACCGAAGGCAATAGAGACAGATAAACTCGCGCTGTGGGCTGGCCCAGAGGGCAAACAGAAAGTAAAGCAGGAATAAAGAAGAAATTGATAGGCCCTTCACGAACAGTCAATCAACGGCTCGTGCCGTCATGCCTAGCGCAGCGGTCTTGTTTTTAGGAGCCAACGTTTTTTTCGTTGGATCGCTCCATTATAATCAAAATAAAACGTGACATTTAATTTTACATCTGATATTTATATTTAAAACCATCTGATATTAAAAATTCAAAAAAAGGATGAAACATGAAAACTATATCAGGAATTATTGACAAGTACGCAGGAATTGAACCAGAAAATCATTTTGAACCGGTAGTTTCTTATACCTGTAGGACTACTGAAGAATACAGAATTAAGCTTTCCCACTTAGCAGCTCACCTTGGCACCAAGAAAACCAGCCTTGCAACTGAACTTTTTGAGGCTGCTATTGATGAAGCCTTTGAACAAGTTCTTGAGGATTTTGACGAAAACAATTCTCAGTCCTATTACGAGTCAATGCAATCCTACGAAGAAGAACAAGCACATAGAAGCTAAACATCACAAACTCTTAAAAAGGAGAAAACATGTACACCATCACCGCACAAGTCATTAACGCCTTTTCTGTCCCTGCATCCGACAAATACCCTGAGAGCTGGAAATTGCAGCTCATGGGAGACACCCACACTCGAGACGGCCAGATTAAAAAGGAAATGATTACCCTGTCCATTCCTCAAGGTGAGTTTAACAAACTCAAAAAATCACGAGAGTACGCCATGCGTGATCCTAATGAGAAATATTATTATAGAGGAACAGATACTAACACTTATTCAAAACTATCAGATAAAAAATCTTTTCCGGGCGGTGCGCTATAGCGGATTGAGAGAAGCGGGTGCGCCGCCTGGCCGTCTGCTGCTTGTTTATTTATGTATATTTCAATCTATGTAATTTTGTGCTTGCGCAGCTGCCTGATTTAGGGCTCCACTACTTGATACTAGGAAATAAAGTGTCCACAACCGGATTTAAAGGGCTGCAAGGCGATAAAAGCAGTCAAACTTCATAGGTTTAAACATTAAGCGACATTCCAGGAATCTATGAGCGAAAAAAAGAATGCTCCTGAACTATCTGATGAAGTTATGGCGA
>JBBRXC010000193.1:0-1609 GCA_038248745.1 Peptostreptococcales bacterium
AGTTTCAACAATATTCAGGTTCACTCAAGAGCAGTGAATTATCGTCCTGTATTTGTATTTAACGATGTGCATAAAGCCACGATAGCTCAATCAATATTTACATCAGTAAATGAAGCCATTGAGTTATTATCTAAAGATAAAGAATCAGAGCAAATTGATATAAAATAGTAGTGAAAAAACTTTTGTTTTATACTGAAATCAAACTTAAAGCTTCAAGAACATGTTTAAAGTTATTTTAACTGTATTTCTCTTTCTTTTTTTGCAGGGAAGTTATGCTAAAGAAAAGGAATTGTCCTCATTCACCATTTCGTTAAATGGTGAATGGGAAATGGGAAGCCAAAGAAATTATACACAAAAAGTATTCGTTCCCGGTGTTCATACTGACCCTACCTTGATGAATACTGGAAAATTATGGTATAAGAAAGAAGTAGAATTACCTAAAGGAAATTGGAAATATATTACACTTCAACTAAAAGGCGCTCGGTTTTCTCCTGAAGTGTATATTAACAATGTGGCCGTTTCCAAAAAAAATGGCGGGATGGCTCCCACTTTTCATTTATTGGATCATCCGGAGGTTAAGCCAGGCTCTAAAATTACCATTGAAATAGCCCTGACCTCCTTAAAAGACCTGCCTAAAACTGACGCTTCTTATATACCTGAAGCAGATCAGTGGCGTTCAAATGTTTCATCCTGTATCTGGAACGATGTTGAATTAAAGTTACATGGTGCCCTGCGGATTGATCGCATTATTCCATTTGTAGATTTTGAAAATAAGAAGGCGGATATTTCCTTTGACATCTCCGAAATCGGGATGGAAAGAATAAAATCTGCTACTGGCAGAATTGAGATTTTTGATAAAAATGGTAAATTGTTAATCGCTAATGAAGAAAAAGTAAATATAGCCTCCACTAAAATACCTATTTCTTATGGTAATATACTGAAACCCTGGTCACCTGAAGAACCCAATCTTTACAAATTGAAACTAAGTTTAATTTCAAACGGGGATACTTTGGATCAGTCGGTTATGCCATTTGGGATAAAAGATTTTCGCGTTCAGAATAAACAGTTTTATTTAAATGAAAACCCTATTCATTTCCACGGGGGTACCGTAGTGTGGCATCGCTGGATGAGAGATGAGGAAGGTAGAAAATTAGGATACAACAGCGATTGGTTTCTGGAAAATATTATCAAACGTCTGAAAGAACATGGCGCTAATTATCTCCGTTTTCACCTTGGTGTACCACCTGAAAAACTATTGGATTTATGTGACAAATATGGTTTGGTTGTTCAATATGAATGGAATTTTTTTCATGGAATGCCAGCATCTTCTGAAAGTTTATATGAGCAATATCCTAACTGGCTTGATGCTTCTATGCGCCATCCCTCAATTATGCTATATCATCCGTACAATGAAACAGAAGGAGACCAGCTTGAGATAGTATGGAACGTCCTTAATAATGTGCTCAAAGACTATCCACCACTTGTAATGGAAGAACGCGATGTAATCCACGTTCACAAATACTGGTGGAGCCTTTTTGAGAACCTGGGATTGTACTACGACAGCTATCAACAGTTTCCTAAAGCAATTATGGTTGATGAGTTTGGGGGC
>JBBRXC010000194.1:0-1601 GCA_038248745.1 Peptostreptococcales bacterium
GAACTTTCGAATATATACAAACATAAGGTCTCTTTTCTTTTTCCGCGACAGCTGAACATACTCCTCATACAATTTACTATCCTTCATAAGCAAGAGTTCTGTATTCTGTACATCAAATTCAAGCATTTTACCCTCTTCAAAATCGAATATATATTGCTTCATCTCATTACGCGCCATATTTGACTGGCGGTAAGGAGAATAATAGGAACCATACGGATTGTAATAGTTGTATGGAGAATAATATGAATAAGGATCGTAGTATCCGTATGGATTATTGTAATATCTTGAATCATAGGAAGTAATATCTGCAACAAAGTGTGAAATACTTCCAATAAAAGTAATACGGTTGAAGCTTTCCTGAATCTGAATATAAAGTATTCCGTTACGGGAATAACCCCAGATAGAGTTGGATGGATATTCTTTTCTTATACCCATCTCATCGTAAAAATAAATTTTTTCTGATTCAAGAAGCTTATCAAAAAACTCCCTGTCATTGTAGTCAGTTGAAGTCAGAAGTTTTGCCTTTGGAATTGGATTATTCTGACGCACCTGTTCAAAGTTGATAAAGATGCCTTCCTTGAACCTGAAATCAGGAGTATACTTAACCATCCCTTCTTTTTCCTGACCTGATAAAGAAATGAAAGATACAGAGGCCAGGAGGGCGAATGGCAAAAAAAACAACCTGGAAAATCTTTTCATATCGCTTAAAATATATCTACTTCTTCAAATATCGGACCAAACACAAAGGTAGCTTTTTCCTGTCAAAGGTTGTTAATTTCAGTTATTGTATATTTATATCAGAATTTATTTAATTTTACATAATCTCAAATATATATTTAATGGTTAAGATAACCAATAAAAATGAAGTCGTAAATCTTTCAACAGAGGAGATATTTGATAAAACCATGAAGAAAATAGAAGTGTTCTCATACGCATCCATTTTTGGACTTATCATGTCGGTTTTGTTTGTTTCGATTAACCAAAGGCTTGTCGCAGGTATACTAATCATACTATCAGTTAGTTTATTATTGTACTTTTTGAAGAAGAGCGCAGCAATTATTGAAACGACGAAAGAATCGCTTAAAAATGTTGCCTCAATCAATGGGAGAAGAGATATTGTAATAAATGATTTTTCACATAAGATAAGGGAGCCTCTAAATAATATAGTTATCGTTACTGATCTCCTTATGAAATCAGGATTGCTTCAGAAACAGAAAGACCTTCTTGAAACTTTTATTGCATCAACAAACAACATGGTAACCACTGTTAATGATTTAACAATGCAATCTGCCGGGAGTACTATTTATGAAAAAAGAGAACATTTCAAATTTAACCTTCATTCAACAATTGAGAATACTATTGAACTCTACAAACTAAAGGAAAATGCCAATATTGATTTTATACTTAGCAAAAAAGAATTAAGCGAATTTGAATGTTATGGCGATCCAATCATTATTAAACAGATTTTTCTTGCTCTCTTTAATACAATTGAAAACAAGGACCACGATTTATCGACAAAAGTTACAATCAATCTGAGGAAAGAGAAAGAGAAAGATCATGAAAACTATTTGATCATAAGAATTCAAACCGATCATAACATA
>JBBRXC010000195.1:0-1528 GCA_038248745.1 Peptostreptococcales bacterium
ATTTGGCGTTACGATGGGTGCTGTTTTGGGAGCGCCAACAACACTTGTGGAACTGTATGGCAGCGATGTGAAAAAGGCCTACTGCGTTGGTGGCATTCCACTTTGGACGGCGGCGGTCAGCAACTTCTTCTCTGCATTCATGCATTTAATGGTTATGAGCATTTTCATATTTTTTGTAGGACCAATTATTTTTGACGCGGCAATGCCAAGTAATTTGTGGGCATATTTCCCCTCTCTCGCACTGATGATTGCAGCTAGTATTTCCATTGGTACTTTATTAGGCATTTTTGTTAAAAGTGCTTCAAAGCTGACGATGGTGTCACAGTTTTTGTTTTTACCATCCATTATGCTGTCGGGGATTATGTTTCCAACTGAGATGCTCCCAAAAGCTTTGTTATATGTGGGTATGCTGTTTCCAGCTACGTGGGGATATCAACTGATGTGCGCTGAAAATTTTGATTTGTCATATGTTTTGCCTTTGCTGGCAATCATCATTACCATATTAATTGTGTCTACAATCAAATTAAAAAGGATGAAAAACGAATAGATTGGGTTGAAAGTATAATCCGATATGACCGAAAATTTAAGATGAATTTAAGAAAAGAAACAGCCTCATTTAAGACGCTTTTGTTATATTAATAACGAAGACGGCAAGTGAGGCTATATTTTAGTTATTAACCAGTGATGAAGGAATAAAGGAAATAGAAAATGAAAAAAATTAGCAAAAAAACAATCGTGATATTAGGCTGTGTTTTTTTGATTGCAGTTATTCAAACCCTGCCGATATTTTTCCTGAAACCAATGGGAAATGTAGCAATGGCAGACAATAACATTTATCAGGCAGATTTTGAAGGAATACCGGTCTACCTGGAAAGGACTCTTTCTAAAATGGTCTCAGAGGGTAAAGCAAATGGGGTTGTTGTTTCTGTGGTAGACAGGGAAAAAGAAGATTTTACTGCCGGATATGGATTTGCTGACAAAGAGCTTGGAATACCTGTAGATGGAGCACAGACTGGTTTCAGAATTGGGTCCATTTCCAAGACCTTCGTTGCGGTGGCAGCACTTCAAATGGCGGAGGAGAATAAATTAGACATGGAAGCGCCGGTTTCCAGATATCTGCCAGAAGACTTTCCTGCTTTTGAAGAAGATTTTACAATGAAGCAGTTGCTTACCCATTCAGCAGGATTTGAAGATATTCTTTCAGGCGTTGCGGTCTATGATCTTTCCAAGGCAGAACCCCTTGAAGTTTCAGTCAGGAAATACAGGCCAAACCAAATTTACTCTCCTGGGGAAATTTCTTCCTACTCCAATTATGGGATTGCCCTTGCCGCTTACGTGGTTCAGCAGGTTTCAGGACAAGATTTTTCGAATTATGCCACTGAAAATATTTTTAAACCCATGAATTTAAAACACACATCTTTTGATTTAGATTATAAGGGCGTGGAAATTTCAAAGGCCTATACCCCAGCAGGGAAAGAAACAAAAGAACCCTATATGAATATTTACCCGGAAGGTTCTGTGGTATGTA
>JBBRXC010000196.1:0-1523 GCA_038248745.1 Peptostreptococcales bacterium
AGAGAACTGTATGAGCGGACTAGAAACAAAATTAAAGATCAGAAAAAAGAATCTTTTGCAAGTATTAGAACGGTTCATCTCCGAGAAACCCATGATGGAGATGGAATCTATGTCACTTTAGATGGGAAAAGAATAGATTCTTCAAAACTGGATAATATTTACAGGACTATTAAAGGCAACACCAATGCTGATAATATGGCAGAATAAATAACTTAAAAAGCGTGATCCCGATACACTCGAGATCATGCTTTTTTTAATTCACTAATTTAAAATAATTTTATTTTACTAAAACTCTGACGGAATTTAGTTCTTCATTCAAGGATTTTTAAGAAAAGGGCTGTCTCAAAATGATTGGAAAATCATGGCGAGACAACCCTTTGGTTTTTATTTCAGAATTTGATTCTAATTTATCATATGTAACAAAAGCTGGATAATACTATTTCACGCCTTCTTTTACAATTGAATCAACTAATTTGAGATATTTGCCCACATCAACAGAACAACTCGAGATGGCATCAGTTTTCGCTGCTGCAGATCTCTCGGCACCCTTAAGTTTAGTAGGGTCAATTGATCCATTTGTTGCGCTTACAGTATAAGCACTGTACTTGCCATCCAGAATTTTATTGAAGTCAATGACGCTTGGATGAGAAGCATCTCTTTGAATGGTTGGGAATTGTTTGAGATCATATCCGGATTTCTTATATGCTGCAATCAAAGTTGTCATTTGTTTATCCCATGATAGAATACTATCTGCAGGTCGATCATCAGTAGGTTTTACCATAGTGTACTGACCTGCTTTTGAATATGAAATTTTTCCCCAGTTTCCCTGTCCGCCTGATGATAAGATGCCTGGCTTTAAGAAGTAGTTAGGGCCAAGAACATCGATCGACACATCATGCTCTTTTCCATCTTTGAACGTGACAGAAACTTTCATCATGTCACCACTAGTGGCGGCTTCGCTGTACTTGCCGTATCTTGTTACTGTTTGGGGTTTCATATTGTTTGCGAGTTTCTGACCGGCAACTATGACATCGCCTTTGATGACTACATCATTAAATGTCGCAGAATCGTATTGTGCTTGCGTAGTAAATTCCAACTGACCGGTTATGGTGCAGAATGTCAACTTGAAGCCATTTGCTTCTACCTTGACATTGCCATCCAGTGTTCCATAAGCAAGATTTGCATTTTGAGCCTTCACAATCAAAGCAGGAAGTTTTAATGTAAACACCTGCTCGCCGCCAATATTAGGCGAGGAATGATAGTAGATACCCAATTTTCTAGCCGGCTCTTTCGCTCCTTCTTTTCTGATATCACCTATCCAGGTAAGATCATTCGTCAGAGTGACATTGCCACCGAGTGTTGTAATCCAGGTGCCTTTTTCTCCCAAAGAATTCTGCAATTGGGTTTGCGTTGCAAGATTGACAGAAGCACTTGAAATCACATCTGGGTAAATCCCAGGCTCTTTTGCGGGTGCAACCGGTACTGTAGGTGCAACAGGTACTGTAGGTGCAACAGGGGCTGCA
>JBBRXC010000197.1:0-1508 GCA_038248745.1 Peptostreptococcales bacterium
CAACAGGAATTACCAATAGAATATAGTTAAAAAAGCTGCGCCACCCTTTGGAAACAAGAAAAACAAATGAGAATGAAATTATCAGAAAAACAAAATAGTATTGAGTGTAAACGCCTATTATACAAATAAGTATAAAAACTATTTTATGACTTTTTTTGTTGTAATAGTATATTAAATAAAAGAAATAAACAGCTGTTAAAGTCAGCAATACAACAAGCGAATAAGTCCGTATTTCCAAACTGGCCCATACAGTGAATGGGTTAAGAAGAAATAAAACTATTATCCACCTGGTATAAATCTTTTCAAAGATCAGTCGCAACACCTTTTCTAAAACAAACGCTGAGAGCAAGGTGAAAATGACAGATAATAATCTTGCAAAGAAAATACCATCATTGATTTTCCTCCATAAGGCCAGAACCATGAAATATACCGGTGGCTGACCTTCAAAATTATACGATAACCTTAAAACCTTTATTAAACTATTAGCACTCGTATTTAAGGAAAAGGCTTCATCTATCTGAATGCTTAATACGTTACTCAAATATAACATAAATGAAGCATATACAAACAGAAATAAGAAGAATACTAAATTATAATTCTTTATATCCATTAGGTGCCTTAGCGATTTCATCGGATTATTTTTCTAAATGATTTTAAAACCATGTATATCATACTGTTATAAATATAAAAGTCGATAATTTGAAAGCTGATACAAATAACATACTATCTCTTTATTTTGTATCTTCTCTTTCAATCTGTTTTTTGACTCCTGAACAAAGATGAAACAACTCTTCGAAATATCTTTTATTTTGCAGAGACAAAAAGCCGAAACCCAAAAATTGTAAAGAAGCAAGAAATGTAATACCTCCTACAATGAATGATTGAGGATTTTTCTGGAATTGTTTTGCAAGACTAAATGAGAATGAATTGCCAACATTCAGATTTTGCTGATGCATCTGCACTATATCGGATAAAGTGTCAACCAATAGCCAAATAAGTTCATACATCGAAAGGAGCATCAGAAAGGATCCGACAATAAGAAAAAACATATACGGCCGGAAAATAAATGCAGACATTAAACCAGAAAAGGTTCCACGCATCAACCTGATACTTGATGTCCTTTTTCCAGCAAATTTATTTTGTTCTGTCCAGTCGAGATGAGCTGGGATTTCTATTATTCGGGCCCTGAGAATCATTGCTTTATACATGATTTCAGGATTGACTTCATAATCTTTGGTTTTGAGGTTTACATACCTTATAAAATCCCTTCGATATGCTCTCACCATTCCTGTAAAAGTATAATATCTATCCTGAGAGGCAAAACTCATAAACCTGTTAACCCATCGGCTCATTTTTTTTCGCAAAAATGGTACCGCTGTAACTTGCCCTCCCTTCATATAGGGCGAAGCCACTACGATATCGCTCGAAGTCTCCAACATTTTGTCAACTAGTTTCTCAATATGATCAACAGCATAACTCAGATCAATGTCAAGCACAACAATAATATC